>CAVBQN010000050.1:0-13901 GCA_963597545.1 Fusicatenibacter saccharivorans | reverse complement strand
GGTAGCTAGGGATTAGTGGCTAGGGATTAGGTTTGCGATACGAGAAAACCGCTAGTTTCAAACCTCTACGGCGCTTCCATATTTTTATGCGCCGCACCACAACCCTGAACCCGCCAACCTGAACCCTGAACCCGCCAACCTGAACCTTTCACGTCATACTGTATGCAGCAAGAATGAGCCTGCCGCTGCGCGGCCGTCTCATTCTTCCCAATCCCTTTCCGGCACGCGTCCGAAGAGATCCTTCGGCACGTCTACGCCGTGGATCTTGAACTTAGAGAGGAACTGTGGCTGCAGGCCGGTATACTCGAAAGAGCCCTGCGACTTGCCATTTTCATCAAAGCCAGTCTGATGGTAACGGAAGAGGTCCTGCAGGACGATCACATTTCCTTCCATCTGCTGCACTTCGGTGATGTAGGTGATCTTGCGGGAGCCGTCCTGGATGCGGGACTGGTGAATGATGAGATCGAGTGCGGAGGAGATCTGGCTGCGGATCGCCGTGACCGGCAGATCGAAGCCGCTCATGAGGACCATCGTTTCCAAACGCGAGAGCACATCACGCGGGCTGTTCGCATGCGCGGTCGTGAGCGAGCCGTCATGACCGGTATTCATCGCCTGCAGCATATCGAGCGCCTCGCCGCTTCTGACTTCGCCGACGATGATGCGGTCCGGGCGCATACGGAGAGCATTCTTCACAAGGTCGCGGATCGTGACCGCGCCCTTGCCCTCGATATTCGCCGGACGGGACTCGAGCGTCACGACGTGCGGCTGCTCGAGACGGAGCTCGGCGGCATCTTCGATGGTGACGATGCGTTCATCGGCGGGAATGAAAGCAGAAAGCACATTCAGCGTGGTCGTCTTACCGGAGCCGGTACCGCCGCTGACCATGATATTCAGCTTCGCCTTGACGCAGGCGCGCAGGAAAGAGGCCATCTGCTCCGAGAGAGTGCCGAAGGAAATCAGGTCTTCCACCGAGAGCGGTGTCTTGGAAAATTTACGGATCGTCACGCACGGCCCGGACAGAGAGAGCGGCGGGATGACGATATTGACACGGGAGCCGTCTTCGAGACGCGCATCGACGAGCGGCGACGCTTCATCGACATGACGGCCCAGCGGCGACACGATCTTTTCGATGATCGCCATCAGATGTGCATTATCCTGAAAACGAGCCTGCGTCAGATGGATCTTGCCCATCTTTTCCACATAAATCTTTTTCGGCCCGTTGATCATGATTTCTGTCACGGCATCATCCTTCAGGAATGGCTCGATCGGGCCAAGCCCCAGGATCTCATCACAGATATCCGATACCAGACGCGAACGCTCGCCACGCGGAACGGCAAAGGGATCTTCCTCGACCACACGCTGCACGTAGCGCGTGATGACCGCCTCGACCTCCTGCCGCGTATGCTTGCCGTCCAAGACCTGCTGCTGCTCGGCGGTCATATCATCGACGATACGCCGGTGAATTCCGTTTTTCAGCTCCTGGTATCCCTCTTCGCGGGCGTTATTCGTCCGGCCGGCAAATATAGCGGCCTGTTCTTTTTTCTCGGTGCCGTCATGGCGGCCAAGACGTTCCAGAAGTTTCAAAATCTTCACCTTCCTTGGGGATTCGTTTATGGGTTCGCGGAGTTATTGAGATAAGCGGTAACAAGCTGCCCTTAGAGAAGGGGGCTGCTCATTAGGCACCAGTCTTTTCTCTATACATGAAACAGCTGACAGTATAGTTCTCTGGGATGCCCACGACATTTTGCATATAATTCACGAAAGAAATGTCACTTGTGGTAATCTTCATCGTCAGCACCGCACCCACAGAATCATCGGGAATACTAGCATCAGGCAAAACCGTTTTTAGATTAGCCCCCAGATCAATCTGAATACCACCTTTGCCCGATACGTCCGGTACATATAAATGGGTGATCACATTCTCATTTTTCAAAATTTCGTCGTACTTGCCTTTGATTTTTTGATAGTCGTATTTCAGCTCTGTCGGATTCATTTCATCCTTTGTCGGCTCCACCACCGCCGCTTCGCGCGCGGCATTTCTCACGATGCCCTGCACGGTCTGGTAATCCCCGAACATGAAGCCGCAATAGATGATCCCGCAGAGAACGAGGAGAAAGATCGGCAGCAGCAGCGCAAATTCGACGATATCCTGCCCTTTTTGTCGTTTCATGATGCTTCGTTTCTCCTTTCGAGGGAATGGTGACTGGTGACTAGTGACTGGTAGCTAGGGACTGGTGACTAGTAGCTAGGGATTAGGAGCGCAAGTGACTGGTAGCTAGTGACTGGTGACTTGAATACCGCCTTCGGGCATCGCCACCATCCATACTTTGCGGCGCTTCTGATTTTTATGCGCCGCACCGCCATTTCGCATTTCTCATTTCTAATTTCTCATTCAAACGAGGCTTTCAAACGGAATCAAAGGACGAGCCGCCCCAAGGGCTAAGTTTGAAAGCAGGGATGGGTAGCTAGGGATTAGGAGCGCAAGTGACTGGTAGCTAGTGACTGGTGACTTAAATACCGCCTTCGGGCATCGCCACTATTTATACTCCGCGGCGCTTCTGATTTTTATGCGCCGCACCACCATTCCTAATTCCTCATTCCTAATTCCTCATTCGCGCAAAGCTTTCATTCATAATCAGTGGACGGAGCCGCCCAAGGGGCTAACCCTGAAACCCTGAACCCATCAACCTGAACCCGCCAACCTCTATACCTTTATATCTACGATCTTATGAATGATGAAGAAACCTATGACTTCCATCACGAGAGCGACGCCGATCGCGATCTGGCCCATGCGTGTCGTGAGGAGCGGACGCATATATTCCGGCGACATGATGTACATGAAAAGCCCCATCGCAATCGGGAGAGCGGCAAGGATCATACCGGCCATACGTCCCTGCGCGGTCAGTGTCTTGATCTCGCCGCGCAGCCGAATGCGATCTAAGATGGTATCGCGGATGATATCGATAATATCGGCCAGATTTCCGCCGACCTGCTGCTGGATGAGCACCGCAGTCACGATGAGCGAGAAGTCAGGGCTGCCCACACGCCGGTCCATCTCCGTCAGCGCGCGATCCAGAGGCTTCCCCAGATTCGTCTCGCGAAGGACGCGGGAAAATTCCGTGCTGACGGGCGGCTTCATTTCCTTAGAAATGATCTCGATCGTCTGCAAGAAGGAGAAGCCTGCCCTGAGAGAGTTGGAAATCAGCGTCAGGCAGTCAGCCATCTGGTAGAGAAACGCTTTCAAACGCTTGTCGATCCGGTACTTCACATAGCCCCACTGGAAAAGGAACGTGAGGAGAGCAAAGAGCAATGCAGCTGCGCCTTCCCCTGTGACGAGGAGCACCATGAGAAAAGCAAGAATGCTCACGGCGAAGGAAATCGCGACCATTTCGAAGCCGAGCAGCGGCAGACCTGCGCGATGCATCATGAGGTCGAGCTTCGAAGCCGTCTTCCTTCCCCCGACCCTTCGCATACGCTTGCGGAACGCATGGCGGATCTTCTGTCCGGTCGAGATGCGCTCATCCGCCGTCTCCTTCACATCGAGATAGTCCGCATACTGCTGCAGACGCTCAGACACCACCTGCTTCTTTTTCAATGCATGACCGAGCAGGAAGAACAGAATGAAAAAGAAAAGAAAGGCGCAAAACAGCGAGATGATAAAGATCATAGATGGTTTGCTCCTTTCTTGGAAATCAGGGTTGCGGGCGAGTGGCTAGGGATCAGGGACGCTAACATCCAGTGAGACGCCATTTCGAGCGAAGCGGAGATGAGGCGCCAGCGGTATCTCTCTTTGCGGAATTGTCCATTTTACAGCAATTCAACACTTACATTGACTACCGCTATCCTGCCCCCTCAGCCCTTCGGGCAGCTCCCCCGATGGGGAGCCAAGAGGATTCGGCGCTTTTCGTCATCTCGCAAACATCTTGCTTCCCCCTTCGGGGGAAGTGCCGAAGGCAATAGGGGCATGCTAGCGGTTATCGAACAATGTGGGATATACCGTAGTGCTGCCCCCTCTCCAGGAGCCTGCTCAGTTGGGGAAAAACACCTAATCCCTAGCTACCAGTCACTAGTCACTACTTACTACTTACTAATAATCTTCTCTGCGAGTGCATCGACGGCCTTGGCAAAGGGGCTGTCAGGATTCTCGTCTACGACGAGGCGGCCATTATCAGCTGCCTCCGAGACACGGACATATTCATTCGGGATGATGGCTGCGACAGGATAGCCCAGCTCTTTGGAGAGACGCTTCTCCTCCGCGGCCTCAAAAGGCGAGACGCGGGTAAAGAGCGGATAAACGCGCTCCTTGTAGTCATCCCACGCCTTGAAGATTTCCAGCGCGCGCTTCATATGCATCGTCTCGTAGCCGCCATTGTACATCGCCATCAGGACCGTCTCATCGGAGAGCTCACACGCCGTCGCGGAAATGTCGGAAAATCCCGAAGGCAGATCGATCAAAACATAGCTGTAAAGACTCCGCGTCATATGGATGAGCTGCGTCAGCGCATCCAGCGTGACAGACTCCGCGAGATCCGGCTTCGCCGGCCCGCAGAGCACCTGCAGATTTCTTCTGGCATCGACGAAATACGACTTCAGCGTCACCGGCGAGAGGAACTTGATATCCCGCACCGCCTCGACCAGGGTCGTCTGCGGATTCAGATTGAAAAAGACCGCCATATCGCCGAACTGCAGGTCGCAGTCAAGGATCGCGACAGGCTCTCCCGTCTTCTTGGCGATGGACGCGGCGAGATTGGAAATCAATGTCGTCTTGCCGCTCTTTCCCTTCGGGCTGAAGAAGGAAATCACCCGCGTGGACGAACGCAGCGAGGCGCGGTCTGCATTCCTGACCGCTGCCTGCAGCTCATCCGGCGTGAACGGCTTGATCATATACCCCTGCGCGCCGCCGCGCAGCAGCCGGGCCTGCGCCTCCGAGTCCCAGCGGCGGGAGAGACAGACGATCAGCGCCTGCCCGCAATTCTTCTTGAAATCGGAAAGAAGACTGGCATTGGGCTCATAGTCGATATCCAGAAGGATCAGATTCGGACTGAATGCCTGCATCTGTCCCAGAGCATCGCCCGCCGTCTGATACCGCGCCGACAGCTCGAAGCCCGGGCTGTTTCGAATCACGCTCGACAGCCGCTCAAGCATCATGCGGTTGTTCTCGATGAGGACTGTACGATAGGACAAATGAAAGCACCTCCTTGAATGAGTTCTATGGGTTCTATGGGAAAAAGCGTTATCTTACAAACGTCTTGCTTCCCCCTCCGAGTAATGCTATTAAATTAAGGAAAACATGACAATGTTTGGTCCATCGGACCAGTGCCCCCTCCGGGGGAAAGGTGGTAGCGAAGCTACCAAAGGGGGTGCATTTCCCACGGCCGAAGGCCGGTTTGCATGTTTTTTCGAGCGAAGCGAGGTTGTATGGTTTTCTAAATGACAGCGGTATACCGTAAGCATTTAGAAAACCATACAACCGGCCTGGCGGCCGTGGAAAACAAGCCAACCTCGCTGCGCTCGGGAAATGCACCCCCTCTGCCTTCGGCATCTCCCCCCGAAGGGGCGATGGTCCGATGGACCTCTCAACCATTTTCTTAACTTAACAGCACTACCCCGATGGGGAGCCAAAACGTTTTGGCGCTTAACTTAACAACAGTTCCGCGGGAAGGGAAGACAATACGACGTTTTTGGCCCATGCACTTCGACATTCACGAAAACAGTCTCGACAGCCAGCCGCCTTCCTGGGGCTTTTGTGGCGAGGCGGTGTCTTCTTCATAGGTATCCACCATGGTGCGGATGCCTTTAGCAAGCGGCGTGTCTTTCGCCGAGAGGACGAGGGGGACGCCGGTCTTGATGGACTCGGCGGCCGTTTGGAAATCGTTCGGGATGACGTAGTGGAACTGGTGGCCCAGGATCGCTTCGACATCCTTGACATTGATGCGGGTACGTGCGTTCGAACGGTTCAGGACGTAGCGGATCTTATTGTCATCATAGCCGAGCTCTTTCAGCGCATCCGAGCCTCGCTTCATGTTCTTGATGGTCGGGATGAAGTCGACGATGCCGATGAAGTCGATCACCGTGGAAAGATCCATGAGAGAGAGATTGAGCGCACTGAAGGTCGATGTCGTATCAATGATGAGGTAGTCATACTCGAGCTGAAGCTGGACGACGAGGTCACGGATGAGCGTCGTGTCAAGGTTGTACGCCTCTTCGAGGAGCTTCGGATTCGCCATCACATCGAAGGAGACGCCGCCGGAGGAGAAGGGCGTCAGATACTCGGCGGCTACGGTATCATCCGGATGCTCGCGCATGGATCTCTCCGCGTCTGCGATCGTCTTCTCCGGCGTGAGCTTGAGCGCACTCGCCACGTCGCCGAACTGCAGATCCAGATCGATCAGACAGACGGTATGACGGCTCTTTGCCAGCTCCGCCGCCATATTGATAGCGATGAGCGTCTTTCCCACGGCGTACGCCGTGCTGAATACAGTAATGATCGTGCCTTTGCGGCCTACCATAGACATCACGCCTCCTTCGGGGATGTTGGTTGTTAGTCCTTGTAAGATGTGGCTCAGAAATCACGGGGGATAGGTTCAAGTAGATACCATCGAGAAGAGACAGCCCAGCGGCTGCCCCTTCTCAATGGCACCTGCTATGCAGCAAGTACCATTGAGCCATTACTAAGTACCAGAAGGATCTTTGGACGCTTCGGCAGCTTTGCCAGCTACGGTACCAGCGTTTGAAAAGATTGATGTAAGGCTTTCTTTCAGCTGGGACTGATCATAAATCAGCCAACCAATAGCTACGATGATAGCCAACAGCAGTGCGTATTCGACCATGTCCTGGCCTTTTTCGCCGAGTACAGGTCTGACATAGTAGTCATAGATCTGTTTTGCTCTGTTCATCATAATGATTTCACCTCCTTTTCGTGAAATGTATAGAAACGGAATATATAAAAAGTCTCAGGGGACTCTTTATCAGAATGAATGTTGAAGGTTCAGGGTTCAGGGTTCAGGGTTCAGGGTTCAGGGTTCAGGGTTCAAGGTTCAGGGTTCGAGGTTCAGGGTTCAGGGTTCGAGGTTCAGGGTTCAGGGTTGTAGTGGCGGCTTCGCCGCGAGTATATATGAGGCGATGCTCGAAAGTGGCATTTAAGTCACCAGTCACTAGTCACTCCTAATCCCCAATCCCTAATCCCTAGCCACTCTTCCCTGCTTTCAAACTTGTGGTGGCGGCTTCGCCGCTATGTATACTCCGCGGCGCTTTTATTTTTTTGCGCCGCACCACAACCTTGAACCCGCCAACCTGAACCTTGAACCCATTTCCTCACTGTTTACCTGCTTGTCGCGGTCGTGCTCTTTCCGGAGTACCTGTCCATCGCTGCCTTGATCCTTGCCCTCTGGGCCTCGGCGTCAGCGGCGGTGCGGGTAGGTCTCTGTATCTGTACGACTGGGCGAGCGGTTTCCTGCTTTGCCTTTTTCTCCGGCTTTGTCTTTTCTCGGCGGGCGACGGTGAGGCGATCTTTCTGCGCCTCGTAGTCTTCCTCGGTCATGGGGACAAGGATGGGTTCGCCGTGGATGTCGGTGGTCTTCAAGAGGTAGGAACGCGTCTTGGCCGGGGCTTTTTCTTCGAGGATGATGGTGTCATCGTCTCCGGGCTTTTCGCCCCAGAGGTCACGCTCCTCGGTGTCTGTCCCCTGCGGGACGGGCTTTCTCGTCTCTACGAGTTCACGGTTTCTTGCGGCGCGCTCGATTTCCTCATAGCTTTCCTTCATGCGCTGGCTCATCGGCGCAGGGGTATCGTCTGCAACGAGGGTCGGTGTGATGAGGATAATAAGTTCGCGCTTGTCGCGGGTATTCGATGTATGGCGGAAGAAACGCCCGATGATGGGGAGATCTCCCAAGAGAGGGATCTTCGATACGATTTTCGCATCTTCGGAATTGATGAGGCCGCCGATCGCCATGGTCATGCCGGAGCGGACATTGACTTCGGACTCGGCCTCGCGAGTCGCGATGCCCGGTACGCTGAAGGAGTCGATCTTGACGCCATGGCTGTAGTCCAAGGTCGATACTTCGGCATGGACCTTCGAGGTGATCTTGTCTTCCGAGTCGACGACCGGCTCGATATTGAGCTTCACGCCGTATTCATGCCAGTCGATGGATACATTGCCATTGCCATCCGATACAGGGATCGGGATGCGTCCGCCGATCAGGATGTTTGCGGTCTTCCCGGACATCGTCGTGATGGACGGACGGGAGAGGATGCGCGCCTTGCCTTCATTGATGAGCGCCTGCAGGGTCACATTCACATTCGCGATGTGTGAGCCCAGCCAGCCGCCGTGTTTTCTGGAGGAGGAGAAATCTTCGCCGCCGTAGAAGAGGCCTGCGGTGCCTACAGTGATGTCGTTATTGGGATTATTCGAACTGCTGCCGGAGCTGCTGCTCGACCCCGGGGTCTGCGACCAGTACTGGATGCCGAGGTTCTTGGTGTAGTCCGAGTTGATTTCTATGATCTGTGCCTCGAGGCGGATCTGGCTCGGATGCTCCATCTCGAGGAGGTCGATCACGCCGGAGCCATCGCCGCCGGTGTAGAGGCCGGCGATCTTCAGCGCGACGTCGTGCTCATACTGGTTCTCGACCTTGCCGCGGAGCATCACGCGGTCCTTCATCATCTGTACATGGACTTTCGGATAGCCGATGGCATCCTGAATGGCGCTCGCCATGCCGCGGTCATTACCCGCGACATACACGGTGTACTCGGTGCGCCGCCCGCCGTCTGACCAGACGATGAGAGAGGTCGTCCCCGCTTTCTTCCCGACGAGGAGGAAATCTCCCGAAGAAAGAAGCTGCACATCGGCGATGGCAGGATTTCCGACCGCGAGGCGCGTGATGCCGGACGCGGCCATGTATTTTGATTCATTCAGAGACACCTCGACGGGTTCAGCGGCGCAGGCGCTTCCGAAGGAGAGCATCGCAGCTGCGAGGAGGAGTCCGATTCTTTTTTTCATTCCGTTCATCTTACTGCCCCCTCGTTACACTGGTACCACGAATGACTTCAATGCCCTGCCCGACCTGTACGGTGGCCTCACCCGCACTGATGGAGACCTGCGGCTGGGACGCGCCCTGCGGCGGATACGGTGCGTAGGACGGAGCGGCCTCATGCTGCGGCTCCGGCTTCGGCAGCGGGATCACGTAGTAGGCGACCGACTCCGTCTCAGCCGCCCCGTCTGCCGGACGCAGCATCAGCTGCACCTGTCCGACCTGCAGGGAGGCGGTGAGTTTCGCCGCATCATAGGGCGAGAGAGCGACTGTCGCGACAGCGGGCGTCCCCATGGAGGACGTATCCGTGCGGCGCGGCGCGGTTGGCATTTTATTTCCATTCGATTCATCTTTTCCGTCTTTGTCGTCCTTCTTCGGTGCGACGTAGCCCTGACCCATGCTGGACTTATTGATGGCCAGCAGCAGGACATCGCGGAGCAGCATCTTCGAAGTGACGCGGTTCTTCCCGTCCTGGCTGGAAATCAGAAGGATATCCACATGGTCGCCGGGCTTCGCAAAGCCGGAGACGCCGGAAATGTCATTGATGGCAAAAGACAGCGCACGCATCCCATCCGGAATGAGCCCCTGAAAACCAGCGCCAGCCGTCACATCGAGCTTGCGTCTCGTGATGACATCACCCGCAAGGATGGTGACGCCCGCCTTATGCCCGACGATGAGCTTCTTGTCTGTCAAAGCACCCGGCGGGAGCAGACTTTCCGGTACGACAGAGGCTTTCAGCATGTCATCCGTGATGACCGTCCGCGGCGAAATATCCGTCGCTGCTTCGATGACGGCGACGCCCGCTACTTCCGGTGTCTTTTCTTCTTTCTTGCCTTCGAAGGAAGACAGCGTGCTGTACAGGATGATGAAGATCATGAGCGCAAAGAAAGCGCAGAGAAGGATGAGCTTTCGAGGCGACATCTTCCCCGCGGCTTTGGCCAGTTTATCTGCTAGTTTCATGTAACCCCCTCTTCTCGGGATACCGTTTTTATTCGACCCCTTACTCGTCGTAAGGAGAAAATCTTATCGCATCTGATGTGCATTTGACGATGCTAAATGCATTTTCGGCTTCATTTTACCATACTCGTGTAAGAAATTCTATGCTTTCATAAACTTCTATGTATTTGGGCAAAAAGCATGGGACTCGGGACTGGGGACTCGGGACTGGGAAGACTGTATTTCAACATGCACGGGAGCCAACCCCGTCTCGCTTCGCTCGCCAGCCCCTTCCAAAGGAAGGGGCGAAAATGTGAGAGTGCGTTCCAAGCGTCTCGTCATTGAAAGCGAAGCCGAGAAATCCTTCTTGCAGACTGATAAATAACGCGCGCGAAAACAGAAAACCGCAGCTCCGAGGCGTCATTTCCGTGCAAGGACAAGTGATGCAAACCGCAGTGCAATAAAGATTGAGGGCTGCGCTTCCGATGACGACGGCGCGAAGCGCTATCAAAATTCTGCGGCGCTTCATTATTTTTTGCGCCGCGCCACCATTTCTCATTTCTCATTTCAAATTTCTAATTCGAGCAAAGCTTTCATTCCCAATCAGTGGACGGAGCCGCCCCATGGGCTAACCCCAGTCCCCAGTCACTCTTTCCCCACGATCGTCACGCCGCCGATGTCATAGAAGCGCGCCATCGCGGCATTGCCCCAATGGGCTGGATCAGATTTCAATCCCACCGCGTAGTGGTGAAAGCCTGTGAGGTACGTCCACCGCTCCCCCTCATATGGCGGACGCTCGGTGATGGAGAGGACCGCCGGTGTCCCGCGCAGGGCCTCGGCCTCTCCGAGCCAGTGGTCAAACCATCTGGCATTTTCTACAAATATCCAGAAGGTCATGGCAAAGGTGAAAGCGAAGTACCCTACGGCCAGCCGCTTCATCACCCCTGCCCCCGGCAAACGGACCGGCGAGGCGCCGGCAGAGGCGGCGGCGTGCTGCATGAGGAGCGCCGCCGTCAGGCAGAAGACGGTACTCGGGAACAGACTGCGGAAGGGAAACTCCGGCGAGATGCACATGATGATTTCAAAGAGCAGGCTTGCTGACAGGAACCAGAGCGCGAGACGGACATATTTCCTGCCGCCGGAAAAAGCATAGATTTCTCTCCTCTTCCGAAAGGCTTTCATCAGGTAGAAATAGAAGGGCGAGAGAAGCAGCGTATGAAACCAGATCGCTACGAAGGCTTTGATATGAAACTGGAAGAGCTGGAAACTCTCTCCACTCTCTTCCATGCGGAGCAGATTTCCCGGCGACAGCATGAGGAAGCCGTAGCCGACGGAGAGGCCCGCAAAGCCCGCCAGCATCCAGAGCTGCATCTCTCCCTTCTTATATATATGGTATAAATAAAACAGTCCGAAGAGCCCGATCCAGCAGAGCGTATTTTCATTTCCGTTTCCGGCAAGAAGCCCCAGAAGGAAGAGAAGCGGCGAGAGCCAGCCTCCATAGCGCACTTCCCCCTCCGTCATGTAATGCCGGATGTAAGGCAGCAGCCACGCCAGAAGGAAAACCATCGGCCAGAGATAATTGCACGAGCCGTCCAGCCAGATGAAGATGCCGCAAAAATTCGCCTGAAAGGCCCAGAGAAAGAAGCCGGTGATAAGGACGCTCTTCGCCGGAAGCTCCATCGTGACTTTCCCGCCGCGTGCCGTCCACTGCATGAGGAGGACGAGGAGCACCACCGTGAGCGCAATGGCCACATTGAAGACGCCTCGCGGCATCCAGAGGAAGAACATCGCCATCGACTGCGCGACGATGCGTCCGCCCCACGTCAGGAAATACGACCACGCTGATACGGCAATGTCCGAGAATCCCGCGATGCGCCGCGCATCCGCTGACAGCGGTTCATACATCGAGTGTCCTTCCCACATAAAGGAATACACATAGTCATCCCCCGCACTGCGTACCATGAGGCTGTTCAGTATAAAGATCACGAAAAAGATACCTAGAAGCGAGAGGCAGAGCTTTTTCTTTTCTGTCGTCATAGGAATCATGTCCCCTCCTTGTCATTTGGCTTTTATTCTAAAGGAACGGGGCGCGCGGCGCAAGGGAGGGGAACAGGGGGAAAGGTTCAGGGTTCAGGGTTCAGGGTTCAGGGTTCAGGGTTCAGGTGGCGGCTTCGCCGTATTTTAGATGACGGTATTCTCGTATCGTCAGCCTTCCCCTCGAGGGGAAGGTGCCCCGAAGGGGCGGATAGGGCACTGGTGGTATGAAAGAGAGTGGGGAAATTCGTCTCAAGTGCGTCGCTTATGAGAGCAACCGAGCACCGCGGAGGTTTGAGACTGGCGGTTTTCTCGTATCGCAAACCTAATCCCTAGCCACCAATCCCCAGCTACTAGTCACTAGTCACTTGAATTTTTAAAGTTCGGTGTACCTAAGCAATTTTTTACGCTCTTTCCCTTGCTTTTCGCCGTTTCTTTATATAGAATATAAAAGAATTTTTAATTAAAAAGGTTTTTACTCCAAAGAATCCCACAGGAACTCTCATGCATACCTACGACAGAAACTACTTCAAGATCGCCCTTCCTGCCGCACTGGAAGGGCTCTTCATGATCCTCCTCGCTTCGACCGACCTCATCATGGTCGGCGCGCTGGGAGCTTTGTCCATCGCAGCAGTCAGCATCTTCATGCAGCCGCGTCTCATCCTGCTCTGCTTCTCCCGTTCTCTCGCCTCCTCGGTGACACTGCTCGTTTCCCAAAAAGCGGGCGCCGGCGACACGAAAGGCACGTCGGATATCATGAAGAAGTCGCTCACGCTCTGCGCGATCTTCATGGGGCTTCTGCACATCCTTTTCTACATTTTTCTGGATGACATCTTCTACCTCATGGGCGCGAATGACGAATACATGGCAGAAGCCATGGCGTATGGCCCCATCGCGCTTACCGCCGTCTACGTGACCTCGCTCACGCTCATCCTGCAGGCGGTGCAGCTGGGCTATGGACGCACAAGCGTCATCATGAAGACGAATGTCTGCGGCAATGTGGTGAACCTTGCGCTGAATGCACTCCTGATTTTCGGTTTCGGCCCGATCCCCTCCCTCGGCGTGACGGGCGCAGCCATCGGTACGCTGGCAAGTACGATCTTCACCCTCACATGGACTGCGTGGATCCTCAAAAATGAATCGTTCTTCTCTGGCGGAAGCTACCTTCCCGACCGCGCGTATTTCCACCGCATCATGCCGATCCTTCTCAGCATCCTTTCGGAGCAGGGCAGTGAGCGCGTGGGCATGGTGCTCTTTAGTCGCATGGCGGCAGGGCTCGGCACGATCCCCTTCGCCGTGCACAGCATCTGCATGAACATCTCTGACGTATACTATGACTTCATCATGGGCTTCGGCAAGGCGAGCATGGTCATGGCAGGGCAGTCCTGCGGCAAGGGCAGTGAGGAGGACTGGCGCGGCTACAAGAGATGCGGCATCAAGTGGAGCCTCATCCTCTCTGCCATCGTATGCGCGGCGATCCTCTTCTTCGGCTCTGACATTTTCGCTCTGTTCTCGGATGACGCCTCCTCGCTGGAGATCGCCTCTGTCATCATGATCTTCGTCGCAGTCGTGAGCTTCCCGGAAGCACACGCGATCCTCTCCGCAGGCATCCTGCGCGGATCTGGCAAGGCTGCACAGGTGGCCGGCTACTCTTTCCTCTCCATCACCTTCCTGCGTCCGCTCATGACCGCCTTCTTCATCTATGTGCTAGACCTTGGTCTCATCGGCTGCTGGTGTGCGCTTCTCCTCGATCAGATCATCCGTGCTTCCTGCGCGACCGTCCTGCTCTACCGCCTTGAACACAAAGGCTGGCGGGCACTCGTCGCAGGGGCTTAAGGAGTGGGAGTGACAAGAGACTAAGAGACTAAGAGACTAAGAGACTAAGAGACTAAGAGACTAAGAGAC
>CAVBQN010000049.1:0-13999 GCA_963597545.1 Fusicatenibacter saccharivorans | reverse complement strand
GGGAGCTCCCCGAAGGGGTGAGGGGGCTACGTAGCGGTATTGCATGAAAGTGTTGAAATATCGATAGCATCGGACTATTCAACATAGCACGCTATACTGCTAGCATGCTCCTATTGCCTTCGGCACTTCCCCTGAAGGGGTAATGCTGCGATAGGAGAATACCATCTTCTAAAAAAGGCAGCACACCACCCTGGTGAACCTATCCGCTCCCCAAGCACCGTCATCCCGAGCGCAGCCGAGGGATCTTTATTGCACTGCCGCCATATGCACACATGCCCCCTCACTCAAACGACACCTTGGTGCTTCCTTTTTCGCCTTTTCCTCACCCACGTTTTACCGGTCTGCAAGAAAGATCCCTCCACTTCGGCCCTCATGACACGCAAGAAAGACGGATCGTCTCATATCGTTTTTCATACCGCTGTGTAGAGTTATGCCTCTCCGAGGCACTCTATCCTGCGCCTTTGGCGCGGCCCTTCTATATTCTTATGCACCGCCACCGCCCTACCCACTAACCCCATAAAACCCATAGAATGAGAAATCTTTGTCATTCGCGGTCAGAAGCTCACGCTTTCCATACATGTGCCGCGCACTTCTCCGTTTTCCTCATCTGTCTTTCATACCGCCAGTGCCCTATCCGCCCCTTCGTGGCACCTTCCCCTCGAGGGGAAGGCTTTGCCGGGGGTATTGTTTTTCCACACATGCATGTATTCGCTCTGACGATATGGGGATAGCGCTGCTCTCGCAAACGGCGTACTTGAGACGATCTCCCACTCTCTTTCATGCCGCTAGTACCCTATCCGCCCCTTCGTGGCATCTTCCCCTTGAGGAGAAGGCTTTGTGCCTTGGACAGCGGCACTCTCGCAAATGGCGCACTTGAGACGATCTCCCACTCTCTTTCATGCCGCTAGTACCCTATCCGCCCCTTCGTGGCATCTTCCCCTTGAGGAGAAGGCTTTGTGCCTTGGACAGCGGCACTCTCGCAAATGGCGCACTTGAGACGATCTCCCACTCTCTTTCATGCCGCTAGTACCCTATCCGCCCCTTCGTGGCATCTTCCCCTTGAGGAGAAGGCTTTGTGCCTTGGACAGCGGCACTCTCGCAAATGGCGCACTTGAGACGATCTCCCACTCTCTTTCATGCCGCTAGTACCCTATCCGCCCCTTCGTGGCATCTTCCCCTTGAGGAGAAGGCTTTGTGCCTTGGACAGCGGCACTCTCGCAAATGGCGCACTTGAGACGATCTCCCACTCTCTTTCATGCCGCTAGTACCCTATCCGCCCCTTCGTGGCATCTTCCCCTTGAGGAGAAGGCTTTGTGCCTTGGACAGCGGCACTCTCGCAAATGGCGCACTTGAGACGATCTCCCCCGATTTTTTCATCCCGCTTCCCCCATCCAACCTCCGCCCCCTTCGTGGCACCTTCCCCATGCGGGAAAGGCTTTGTGTCGGGGACAGCGGCACTCTCACAAATGCCGTGCTTGCATTCTGCGCAAACAAAAACCGCTCTGCGAGGATGGGCTTTGCAGAGCGGTTTCTGGTTCTATTATTCTACGGTCACGGATTTTGCGAGATTTCTCGGCTTATCCACATCATTTCCTCTCTTGATAGAGGTGTAGTAAGCGAGGAGCTGCATCGGGATGACGGCGAGGATCGGTGCGATGAAGGGATCGACTCTCGGGATACGGACGGTCTCGGTCGTGTACTTCGCGATCTCTGTGTCATCGACGAAGCCGATGCCGAGGACTTCGGCGCCACGGGCGCGGACTTCCTGAATATTGCTGTACATCTTTGCGCTGACATCGTCCTGTGTCGCTACGGCGATGACCGGGGTCTCCGGCGAGATGAGGGCGAGGGTGCCATGCTTCAGTTCACCGGCCGCGTAGGACTCCGCATGGATGTAGGAGACTTCTTTCAGCTTCAGTGCGCCTTCCATGGCGATCGCATAGTCGATGGAGCGGCCAAGGTAGAAAATATCATTCGCCTTGATGAGCTTTTCAGCGACGTCTGCCATGTGTTCTTTTTCATCAAGCACGGTGTCGATCTGATCCGGCAGATCTCTCAGTGCGGTGGTGATCTTCTGAATGAGTGCAGGCTTCAGTGTGCCTTTCAGCTGGCCCATGTAGAGGGCAAGGAGCAGGAGCGCCACGAGCTGGGTGGTATAGGCTTTCGTAGATGCGACGGCGATCTCCGGGCCTGCCAGTGTGTAGACGACATTGTCAGCTTCACGCGCAATGGAGGAGCCGATGGAATTCGTCACAGCGAGGCTCTTCGCGCCGAGACGTTTCGCTTCTTTGAGCGCCGCCAGGGTGTCGATAGTCTCGCCGGACTGGCTGACTACGATGCAGAGGGTCTTATCGGTCGTGAGCGGACGGCTGTATCTATATTCGGAAGCGATCTCTACAGATACGGGGATCTTGACGAAGCGTTCGATGTAGTGCTTTGCAACGAGGCCGGCATGGTACGCCGTGCCGCAGGCGGTGATCAGGATGTGATCGATGCCAGAGAGACATTCTTTCGTCCAGCCGAGATCGTCGAAATTGACAGAGCCGTCTTTATTGAGATGGATCTGTACGGTATCGTGGACAGCCTTGGGCTGTTCATAGATCTCCTTCAGCATGAAATGCGGGTAGCCGCCTTTTTCAGCAGCTTCTGCACTCCACTTGACTTCCTGAATCTCCTTTTTGATCGGCTTGCCTTCGGCATCGAAGAGGGAAACGCCATCCTTCTTCACGATGGCCAGCTCGCAGTCGTTCAGGATATAGATCTTTCTGGTATGGTTGATGACGGCCGGGATGTCGGAGGCGATGAAATTCTCGCCATCGCCAAGGCCGATGATGAGCGGATTGTCCTTCTTCGTGCAGATGATGGTGTCCGGCACCGCCTTATCCATGATGACGAGGCTGTAGGAGCCTTCGATCACGGAAAGGACCTTGCGGACGGTAGAGAAGAAGTCTCCGTCATCCATCTTTTCGAGAAGGTGTGCCACGACTTCGGTGTCGGTATCCGACTTGAAGACATGGCCTTCGTCGATCAGCTGCTTCTTGAGCGTCATGTAGTTTTCGATGATGCCATTGTGTACGATGACGAAATGATTATGGCAGTCGCCATGCGGATGGGCATTCCGATCCGATGGCTGTCCGTGCGTCGCCCAGCGGGTATGCCCGATGCCGATGTGTCCGGTGAGCGGATGCGCCTTCAATGCGGCTTCCAGATTTGCCAGACGACCTTTTTTCTTTTCGATAGAGATCGTACCTTTGTCATAGATGGCGATGCCAGCCGAATCATAGCCGCGATATTCGAGGCGTCTCAGCCCATCGATCAAAAAACGGGACGCTTCGCCGCTGCCCACATAACCTACAATACCACACATACGGTATTCCTCCTTGCGTATTTCTTTGGAATGCTCTGCCGCTCCGGGCCGCCCCTTGCCATCAGGGCTGTCTTGGAAAGAAGGCTGTACGCCTTGCTTTCTCTGCTCATGGGCCAGAGGATCTTATTCTTATTGTTAGTAAAGGAAATGCGATTCGATCGCAGAATCAGATATTATAGAAATGCGGACAATGCCCGCAGGTATTCATACGAAGTTTATTATATCACATGTCATAAAAATATGATATTTCCCGGTGGCACACAGAAAAAGGAGCTGTAACTTACGTTAAGCTCCTTCGCTACGTTTTTCACATTATAGCATAGCTTGGAAGAGAAGGAAAGGCATCAGACTTGGAGCCTTTAGATTTCAGACTTCAGACTTCTGTCCTCCGATGTCATTTCTCATTTAGATCGATCCCAATACCGATCCGAGCTCCTGCATCTCTTCCATTTCCGAAAGACCTGCCACGGCGGCGAAGACGCCGATCATCGCAAGAAGCAGCAGGAAAAGAAGGAGCATCACGTAGGGCGCGATGGCGATCAGGACAGATTTCCCGGTGGAGAAGAAATAGTTCTCGCGGATCGCAAGGACATCAAGGACGAAGGTCCACACGCAGATCGCAAAGGAACCGATGCCGGAGAGGAAGGAAAACCCGATGCTTTCTGCCAGTGTGAAGAAGACGGAGAAGGCAATTGGCAGCGATGCCGCCATGAATCCGGCAGTGATGCCCTTCGCGCTCCCTTGTCCGCCGAGAAGTCCGGAGAGGTAGTCGGTCACGGCGCTGTGGACAAGGAGGGAAAGCCCCAGAAAGAGAAGCACGGCCAGAAACTCGACAAGAAGCCCCGGTCCTTCTGAGAAGGCGGATACCGCCGTCAAGAAAAGTGTAAAGAGCCATAGGATCCCCGCTTCACGAAGGCGTTCGCCGCGGGTGATGTCATAGAGCGCCGCCCGCGGTGTCACAATCAGCGAGTAGACAAGATCAAGAAAGGTATTCATGGAGTTGCTCCTTTGGAATGAATGTATGATATGGGGAGGTCTTGGAGAGTCAGATACATCAGGCTTGGAGACGTTAGACGTTAGACTTCTGACTTTAGACTTCTGATATCCCTTAGTCTCCCAGTCTCTTAGTCTCCTAGTCTAATACTCCTCACTTTATCGTGGGATTTTCCCCTTCTGTCAATGCCTTTTTCATGCTCCCTGCCATGGATTCTCCCATGATATTCGAGAGCCGGGCGGCTTCGCCGCGAAGGAGAGAGCGGAGTGTCACTGCGCTATTCGTATACGAGCGGGTCTCTATATGATCCACATCGAGCCCGCCGCTCGAGGCAGCGTAGTTCAGCGCATCATAATAATTGCCCATGGCATCGACAAGACCGAGATCCTGTGCCTGACGGCCGGTCAGGATGCGCCCATCGGCGATGCTCTTTACTTTCTCTTCATCCATATGGCGTCCGTCCGCCACTGTCTGGACGAACTGGTGGTAAATGTCATCGACCATGGTCTGCAGCATCTCGCGCTCTTCGCCTGTCATCGGGCGGTACATGGAGAGGATATCCTTGTGCGCGCCGCTCTTGATCTTATCATTCTTGACGCCGACCTTATCCATCAGGTCTTCGATATTGGTATAGTCCATGTAGACGCCGATGCTGCCCGTCATGGTGGCCGGAGAGGCGAAAATGTAATTTCCCTTGCTCGCCAGCCAGTAGCCTGCCGAGGCACACATATCGCCCATGGAGATCACGATGGGCTTCTTGCTGCTGCGGATCTTATCCATTTCTTCTGCGATCTCCTGGGTCGCTCCTGTCGAGCCGCCCGGACTGTTGATGCGGATCAGGATGGCTTTTGCCTGCGGATCCTTTCTGGCTTCCTGAAGCTCTCGCATGATCTCCTCGGAGGAGGAGCCGGAAGAGCCGCTCAGCATCGAGTCTGTCTCCGGCCCGCCGTAGATCGCGCCGTCGATGCGCACGACAGCCACATAGCCCTCTCCCCGCTTTTCTTTTTCTGCTTTCCAAAGAGATGTGCTGCCCACCGAGAGCGCCGCCGCAAGGAGCAGGACTGCGAGAAGCAGGATCCATTTTCTTTTCGTCTGTATCGTCATTAGAAGTCGTCCTTTCATTTATTGGTTGATAGTTTCATTATAGCACAAGAAAGAAAGGCTTCCGGTCGAAACCATGGCCAGGGATGAGGGCCGCGAGTGACTGGGGACCGGTAGCTAGGGATTAGTGGCTAGGGATTAGGTTTGCGATACGAGGAAACCGCTAGTTTCAAACCTCCGCGGCGCTTAGATCCTTCGACTCAGTTCTCCTGTTTCAGATCATCTATTTTCTAACATACGACGTTTTTCTCCGCTCAGGATGACGAAATGTGCTGCACCACCCCCTTTGAACCTATAGAACCTGCTGAACCTCTTTCGCAAACAATCAAAGGGCACCACGCCCCATGGGCTAACCCTGAAGTTTGAAAGCAGGGATGAGTAGCTAGGGATTAGGGATTAGGGATTGGGGATTAGGAGTGACTAGTGACTGGTGACTAGTGACTTGAATACCGCCTTCGGGCATCGCCCTATTTATACTCTGTGGGCAAGCCGCCACCTTCATTCCTCATTCCTAATTCCTAATTCCTAATTTATGCGAAGCTTTCATCCCCAATCAAGGGGCAGTACGCCCCGTAGTCTACCCCTGAACCAGAAAAGAAAAACGCACCGCGAAATCATTCGCAGTGCGTTTTTTACATACTAACCTGTTACGGCAAACCGTCGCTCATGAGATGCGCATAGTGCTGCTGGATCTTACGGGTGACAGGGCCGACTTCTCCATTGCCGATCGGCTGTCCGTCGATGGAGAGGACCGGGATGATGCCGTCCTGAGAATTCGTGAGGAAGACTTCTTCTGCATTCATCATGTCTTCGAGGCGGACCGGATCTGCCGCATCATCGATGGAGGTGACGCCGGCGGTCGGAGCGACGCGGGAAAGGACGAGGGAGCGTGTGATACCGCGGGTCATGAATTCATTCGTGCCCGTGGTCCAGATGACACCCGCCTTGACGATGAGGACATTCGAGTGGGTGGCTTCGGTCAGAAGGCCGTCTCTGATGAAGATGCCATCGTAGCAGCCCTGTTTCAGTGCTTCCTGGCGCGCGAGAAGGTTATCCACCTGAGAAAGGGAAAGAATGTCGCAGTGATGGCCGCGATCATCTTTCATCGTGATGCACTTCACGCCGTCCTGTACTTTGGCGATGGCATCCAAGCTGATCGGTTTAGCGTAGACAAGGACATTCGGACGCAGCTGATTTCTAGCCGGGATCAGGAAATCATGGTCGCCCTGCCCGCGGGTGACGATGATCTTCACATAGCCTTCTTCGACGCCGCTTTCTTCGACGACAGTTTCCACGATTTCCGTGAATTCGTCCGGTGCTGTCACAGGACGAATGCCAAGAAGACGCATGGAGCGATACAGACGGTCGGTGTGATAGGAAAGGGCAAACGGGTGGCCTTTGTAGACGCGAATCCATTCATAGCATCCGTCGCCAAACTGGAGTCCTCTGTCATCCGCCGCGATGATCTGGGAGAAATCATAATAGAAATTGTGATTGTAGTATATGGTAGTTTTTCTTTCTGCCATACGTCTCACCTCCGTAACAAATTGTTATTATTATGGCTTATGAGGGATTAGGGGTTCAGGGTTAGCCCCGGGGACGTGCTGTCCCTTGATTGTGTATGAAAGCTCTGCTTGAATGAGGAATGAGGAATGAGGAATGAAGGTGGCGGCTTCGCCGCGAATATATATGGGGGCGATGCCCGAAAGTGGTATTTAAGTCACCAGTCACTAGTCACTCGAGACTCCCAGTCCCCAATTCCTGACCATTCATCCCTCACTTACTTTTCAGCGCTTTGACCTTTTCGATGAGGAGCGGGAGGAAATCCTTCAGATCCGCTTCGACAGCGTAGTCTGCCATTTCCATGATCGGCGCCTTCGGGTCTTTATTGACCGCGATGACGATGTCCGCATTGACCGCGCACATGTGCTGCATCGCGCCCGAGATGCCGAGTGCGAAATAGATCTTCGGCGCTACGCCCTTGCCGGTCTGACCGATCTGGTGGCGATGCGGTTCCCAGCCGAGTTCCGTGATCGGACGGCTGCAGCCGACAGCTGCCCCCAGAAGGTCAGCGAGTTCATGGACCTTCGCCCATTCCTCTTCCGTGCGGATACCGCGGCCGCCTGCGACGACGACCTTCGCGTTTTCGACCGGATGGCTGTCCTTCTCACCGGCGATGATTTCCTTCAGCACCGTACCGAGATCCTTCTCTTCGAGGGAAACGGGGAGAGCGATGACTTCCCCCGTGCGGGAAGCATCGGCCGCCGGATACTTGAAGATACCAGGGCGAACCGTACCGACCTGAGGACGGTAGTCCGGAGATACGATGTCAGCCATGATGTTCCCATCCATTGCCGGACGCGACCAGATGACGAGCCCCTTCTCGGTATCTGCCGAAAGCTCCGTCACATCTGCCGTGACGCCGCAGACGAGCTCTGCTGCCAGACGCGGAGCAAGATCGCGACCGAACGGCGTCGCGCCAAAGATGATGGTATCAGGTTTCTTCTCCAAGAGAAACGGCGCCAGTGCTTTCTGGTACGCTTTCCCATCATAGTGGGAGAGGAGCGGATGATCGATCACGTAGACCTTATCCGCACCGAGGGAAACCAGCGAGGATGCCGGATCCTTGAGATCAGCACCGATGAGGACGACCGCGACTTCTTCTCCTAGCTGGTCAGCCAGTACGCGGGCTTCGCCGGTCAGTTCACCGGTGACCTTCTGGATCTTGCCATTCGCAAGCGCCCCGATGACATAAATACCTTTGTGTTCAGAAAAATCCATTTCGCCCCTCCTTAGATGACCTTCAGTTTCTGCATAGCCGAGAGGAAGAGATCCACAGCTTCTTCCGTCGTCTTTCCTTCGATGCGGAGATTTTCTTTTTTCGGCGGCACGACCGGACGGACCTGACGCACCTGCGTCGGAGAGCCCTTCATGCCGATGCGCGCCGGATCGACCGGCAGATCGGCTACCGTGAGATTTCCGATCTCCACTTCATCCTTCTTGAGGAGGCCCTTGATGCTCGGGTATCTCGCATGGTTCAGCGCTTCCGTCGCAGTGACGACCGCCGGAAGAGCAAGCTCGAGCACCTCGATATTCGCGCCGATCTGGCGCTTCACAGTCAGGAAGCCTTCCTTCTCATAGGAAATGCCTACGGCTGCACTCACATCCGCGATGCCGAGCGTCGCAGCGATTTCCGGTCCGATCTGCGCCGTATTGCTGTCGATGGACTCCTGCCCACAGAAAATGAGATCGAATGTTCCCAGCTTCTCGATCGCCTTAGCCAGTGTGTAGCTCGTCGCGAGAGTATCCGCGCCGCCAAATGCGCGATCCGTCACGAGGTATACTTCATCAGCGCCCATAGCGACCGCATCCTTCAGGACAGCGGCTGCCTGCGGGGGACCCATGGTGATGACCGTCACCGTGCCGCCCACTTCATCGCGCAGCGAGAATGCCGCTTCCAGCGCATGGAGATCCAGCGGGTTCATGATGCTGTTCGCATTATTTCTTTTCAGTCTTCCTGTGGTCGGATCGACTTCCATCTTCGACGTGTCGACGACCTGTTTGATACAAACCAGAAACTTCATAGTGTCTCCCTTCCGTGAGGTCGAAATCATGTGCCGCGCAGCACGAACGCCGCGCCACAGGGTAAAGGGTGTCAAAAGACGCAGCTCGCGCCTGTTGTCCCCATGATTTATATTTGCTTCAAGTATAGCATAATTGGGAGCTTTTTGCGTGAGAAAGTTGCGAAAACTTATTGCCTTGCTCCGAAATGTAGCATAACAAAAAGAGGCTGCCTGCCAGGCTTGCCTCCTTTGTTCTGCTGTTGTTATCTTCAGATTTTTTCATCTTTTTTCATTCGTGCATAGCGTTTAGCCGCAAGATCATACACTTCATCATTCGCTCTCGCACCGATAATAATAATCAGCATCTCACCTTCCACCTCAATCAGCGCGTAGACGATCCGAATGCCGGATTTTTTTAGTTTGATCTTATACAAACCATGCAGATGGCTCCCGCTCAGATTCGCCAGTGGTTTTCCATAACCATCCGCCGTCGGGTTCTGCATCACTTTCTGGATGGCCTTATCAATGACTTTCTGATGGTAGCGGTCAAAGCTTTTCCAATCCTTTTCTGCAAAAGCGGAAAAACGAACATGCCATATCATTCGAATTCCACCTCAGCATCATCAACATCCGCAAGATCTTCGGATGAGATCCCAAGTTCTTTTCGTACTTCATCCCAGTCTTTGGTCTGCGAAAAAGCCCCATTCTCGATCCGATGCAGCGCGAGTGCAAGCAGTTCAGCGTTTTCCAGTTTTTCAGTCATTGCAAGATAGCTCTCGGGCGACATGAGAACGCATTCCGGTACATTGTTCTTCATCACAACCTTGGAGCCATTTTCTTTGACACTTTTGAAAATCTTCCCCGCCATCCCTTTATTAAATAAACTGATCGGGATCGTGTTTCTTAAAGCCGGCACTAAATTTTCCATCAGCGTATCCTCCTGTTCTTATTGTACTATTTATCGATAAATTTATCAATTAATGTATTGTTATTAGATAAGAAAATATTTCTCCGCATCTTCCTGTTTTCCATTTCTCGAAACAAAAACGCCCTGCAACGGAATCCCGAGATTCGCTGCAGGGCGCTGGTTATGCCATATCAATTATCATCGGCTGAGAAGTCAGCTTAGAAGTGAAACCCCAATCCCTAGTCACCAGTCACTAGCTACTATTTCTTAATTCTTCCGTCCCTCGACCGACGCATTGCCGAGAAGTCCTTTCAGCGCTTCTTCGGCTTCTTCGGAAAAGTTGACGTAGAATTTCGGCACCATGCGGATCTCCTGCCTTGAGGCGATGAGGTGGAGGATGACAGGGGTGTCGCCATGGTATTTCGCAAGGACTCTGGCGAGGGCGGCACTGACTTCGTCTGTCTCATGACGGGGATCGACGTAGAGGTGGACTTCATCGACCGGCATGCGGACGGTCTTTTTGAACTGGGCCATCGGAATGATGCTGTCAGCTAAGACTTTGACTTCTCGCTCGTTCGACTGGACGCGGCCGCGGATACAGATGGGCGCGTCTTCGGTGAGGAAAGGGCGCGCGGCTTCCCAGACAGAGGGGAAAAGAACGGCTTCGATCTCACTTTCATAGTCTTCGATGGTGACATAGCCCATGGGCGCGCCTTTCTTGGTGACCATGCCCTTCACACGGGTGACGGTGCCGCCCAAGGTGACTGCCTTCCCATCGTAGCGGCTGCCTTCTGTCTCGAGCTGGTAGATGGGCGTGCAGACGTCCATCTGTTTCTTGTACTTGTCGAGCGGATGGCCGCTGACGTAGAATCCCAAGAGCTTTCTTTCCCAGTCAATCTTTTCCTCCGCGTCCATGTCAGCGAGGTCGGGGTAGATGACGGATTTCTTCATCTCGTCCCCGCCGAAGAGAGACATCTGTCCGCTCTCCCGGTCGCTCTTCGTAGCGGCGACATCACTCATGACCTGCGGGAGTGCGGCGAGGAGCTGGGAACGGTTGTAGCCGAAGCCGTCCATCGCGCCGCAGCGGATGAGGCTTTCACACGCGCGGCTATTGAGGCCTTTGCCTTCGACGCGCTCCAAGAAATCCGACATGGACGTGAAGGGGCCGCCCTTCTTCCGGGCTTTGATGATGGCTTCGACGGCGTTCTCTCCGACGTTCTGGATGGCATCAAGTCCGAAGAGGATTTTATTTCCGCTGACGGAAAAATAGGCTTCAGAGAGATTGACATCCGGCGCGGCGATCTCCACACCGGCTCTTCTGGTATCTGAAATATAGCGGCTGACCTTGTTCTTGTCGCCATTGTAGCAGGTCATCATGGCAGCCATGAATTCGGCGCGGTAGTGTGCCTTGAGGTAGGCGGTCTGCCAGGCGATCCAGCCGTAGCAGACACTGTGAGATTTATTGAAGCCATAGCCTGCGAAGTGGACCATGAGGTCGAAGACGTAATTCGCCGTCTTCTCATCGACGCCGTTCTTCACAGCCCCTGTGACGAAGGTATCGCGGTTCTTCTGCAGGATTTCCGGCTCCTTGTGCCCCATGGCGCGGCGGAGCATGTCGGACTGGCCGAGGGAGAAGCCGCCCATGGCAGAGGCGATCTGCATGACCTGTTCCTGATAGAGGATGACGCCGTAGGTTTCCTTCAGGATGGGAGCCAGTGATGGATGCGGATACTCGATGGGGATTTCTCCGTGTTTTCTCTTGATGAAATCTTCCGCCATGCCGCTTCCCAAAGGCCCCGGACGGTAGAGTGCGACCATCGGGATGAGGTCTTCGAAGCGGTCCGGGTGGAGCTTCATCAGAAGATTCGTAAAGCCGGTGGACTCGGACTGGAAGACGCCTGTAGTGTCGCCCGCGCAGAGCATCTCGCACGTCTTTTCGTCCACAGAAGGGATGTGATTGATATCGATGGTGACACCGCGGTTCGCCCGGATCATCTCGATCGCATCATGGATGACGGTGAGATTTCTAAGCCCCAGGAGATCCATCTTGAGAAGGCCGAGCTGCTCGACCTGATCTTTTTCGTACTGCGTCTGGATGAAATCATCCGCCGTGAGCTGGATCGGCACGTACTCATCGACAGGCTTCGAGCAGATGACGACACCGGCCGCGTGCGTGCCGGAATTTCTGGAAAGCCCTTCGAGGTCGAGGCAGTGGTCGATCAGGGTGTGCACGGTCGCATTCGACTCGTAAAGGTCTTTGAATTCCTTCGAGCCGTCCAGTGTCTTCTTCAGCGTGACACCGGGGCCGCTCGGCACCATCTTTGCGATCTTGTCCACTTCGCGAAGGGGCAGATTCATGACACGGCCGACATCACGGATGACAGCACGCGCCGCGAGCGTACCGAAGGTGATGATCTGCGCCACCTGCTCGGCGCCATATTTCTCCGCGAGGTACGCGATGACCTGCCCGCGTCCGCGATAGCAGAGGTCGGTATCGATATCCGGCATGGAGACGCGCTCCGGATTCAGGAAGCGTTCAAAGAGAAGGTCGAAACGCAGCGGGTCGATTTCCGTGATGTGCAGGAGGTAGGCGACGATGCTCCCCGCCGCGCTCCCACGCCCCGGCCCGATCGGAATGCCGTGCGTCTTCGCATAGCGGATGAAATCCATGACGATCAGGAAATAGTCGGAGAATCCCATCTGATTGATGACACCGAGCTCATAGTCCAGCCGCTCCTGCTCTTTTCCGGTGGGATGCGGATAACGCTCCGGAATCGCCGCTTCGCAGAGCTTTCGAAGGTACGACTTTGACGTCTCACCTTCCGGCACGTCAAAGGACGGGAGCTTGTGGTCGCCAAAGGTGAACGTCACATGGCATCGCTCCGCGATCTTGGCCGTATTCTCGATGGCGCCCGGATACTCGCCTAAGATCGCCTGCATCTCCTCCCCGCTCTTGCAGTAGAATTCATCATTCGGGAAATGAAAATGGTACGGATCATCCAGCGTCTTGCCAGTTGAGATGCAGAGCTTGATCTCCTGGCTCTTCGCATCCTCTTTTTTCGTATAGTGGAAATCATTCGTCGCGACCAGTCCCAGCCCATACTCTTTTGCCAGAGACGCCAGCACCGGACGCACATCCGCTTCTTCCGGGATGCCGTGATTCTGCAGCTCGAGGAAATAGTTCTCCTTTCCGAAGGTGTCGATGTAGTACCTGATCACCTTCCGCGCCTCATCCATATCGCGGTTTAAGATCGCCTGCGGAAGCTCTCCCGCCACGCACGCCGACATCGCAATGAGGCCCTTGTGGTACTTGGTGAGGAGCTCATGGTCCACCCGCGGCTTATGGAAATAGCCCTCCGTCCACGCCTTCGAACAGATCTTGATGAGGTTCTGGTAGCCCTCATTCGTTTCAGCCAGAAGGATCAGATGCCCCAGCTTCTCCTTCTCGCCCTTCGCCCGCTCGAAGCGGCTCTTCCTCGTCACATAGACCTCGCAGCCGATGATCGGCTTGATGCCCTGAGCAAGGCACTCTTTATATAAGTAGACCGCGCCATACATGACACCATGGTCCGTGATCGCGACCGCCGTCTGACCGAGCGACTTGACATAGGAGACCAGCTCCTTGATGCGGCACGTGCCATCGAAGAGACTGTACTCGGTGTGAACGTGGAGATGAACAAATGGATCCAAGGGAAACACCTTCTTCGCTTCTTTTTCTTTCGAATTTTAAAAATACTTTTTTCTTATTGTATCATATTTAGTAGCTGGTCATTCATCCGTTTCTATTGGAAAAGTACAAAGCGAAGAGCGTAGCCAGAGATTAGCAGGTTCTATGGGTTCAGCGGGGGTGGTGCAGCGCATTTCGTCATCCTGAGCGGAGAAAAGCGTCGCATGTTAGAAAATGGCTAATCTGGAATATGAGAACTGAGTCGAAGGATCTAAGCGCCGCGGAGTATAAATAGTGGCGATGCCCGAAGGCGGTATTTAAGTCACTAGCTACCAGTCACTTGCGCTCCTAATCCCTAGCCACTAATCCCTAGCTACTAATCATCCCTGCTTTCAAACTT
>CAVBQN010000048.1:0-14025 GCA_963597545.1 Fusicatenibacter saccharivorans | reverse complement strand
GGGAAGCAAGACGTTACGTAGCTAACGATTTCCTTAACTTAATAGCATTACCCCTCTAGGGGAAGGTGCCCGAAAGGGGCGGATAGGGTGACTATGGCATGAAAGACAGCTGGGATAAGGTTTCCCGGTCACTCCTATGAGAGCTGCAAGTCCCCCCGCGGCAGATGGAACGCGAAAATGAGAGGATCGTTATTTCACAGCCCTTTTTTTGCCCCTCCTCATTCTTAATCTGGCGTTCTCTAGTCCACGAACAGATTATCGCGTATCCTTATAGCAGGAAGGAGAACGAAATGAATCAAAGCTACCTCTGCATCGACCTCAAGAGCTATTACGCCTCTGTCGAGTGCGTGGACCGGGGGCTGGATCCCTTCACGGCGAATCTGGTCGTGGCCGATCAAACGCGGGGGATGGGCGCGCTCTGCCTCGCCGTCAGCCCCGCGCTGAAAGCGCTCGGTGTCCGAAACCGCTGCCGCCTCTTCGAGATCCCGCGCGGTATCCCCTACCTCATCGCACCGCCGCGGATGCAGCACTACATGGACGTTTCTACCGAGATTTACAAGATCTACCTGAAATTTCTCGCACCGGAGGACATCTTCCCCTACTCCATCGATGAGTGCTTCATGGATGTCACGCCCTACCTTGCCATGTATGCCAAGACGCCCTCGGAAATGGCGGTCTCCCTCATGAATCAGGTCTACCAAAGGACCGGCATCTGCGCGACCGCCGGCGTGGGGACGAATCTCTTCCTCGCCAAGGTCGCAATGGATATCCTTGCCAAGCATGTCCCCTCACACATCGGCGTCCTGGACGAGACAGCCTTTCGGGAAATCATGTGGCATCACCGTCCCATCACCGACATCTGGCAGATCGCAGGCGGCACCGCGCGCCGTCTTGCCAAGATCGGCGTCTACGACCTATATGGCATCACGCGCATCCCTGAGGCGACGCTCTATCGCCTCTTTGGCAAAAATGCCGCTGCGCTCATCGACCATGCCTGGGGCCGTGATCCCTGCACGCTGTCCGATATCCGCACCTATTCACCGAGATCCCGCTCGATCTCTGCCGGACAGATCCTCTTCGAGAACTACACCAGCGAAGACGCCCGCATCCTTCTCCATGAAATGGCAGAAACTCTGATCCAGGAGCTTCTGGAAAAAGGGTTGGTCGCAAGGGAGATCAGCCTTCGCATCGGCTACGCAGGAGAAGAGCGCGCCTCTTCGGGCGGAAGCCGCCGCCTGCCCAACTGGACCGACATCCCCAGCCGCCTCCAGCATGCGTTCTCTGCGCTCTATGAAGCGAAAGTCCGCCGGGAGATCCCCATCCGCTCACTAAACCTCAGTCTGGGCCGTCTCGCGCCCGCCATCGAAGGCTATGAGGAGACGAGCCTTTTTGGCGATGCCAAAGCCGAGGCGAAGGAGCGCACCATCGAGAAGGTCATGATCGAGATCAAAAAAAAGCATGGCAAAAATGCCATGCTTCGCGGAATCGACTATATGCCCAAGGCGACGCTGCGCCTCAGAAATACACTGATAGGAGGTCACCATGCCTGATAGAAAAAGAGCTGCACAGTTCATGCCTTTCAATGGCCTGCGCGGCTACGCCGAACAAGTGACGGCCGCCCAGATCCGGCAAGCCGCCCGAAGAGAGATCACCGAAGACCGCGCCCGCGCCCTGAACGACGCCCTGCTCGAGCTTGAGAAGGGCGACACCGTCGCCATCACCTATTTTACAGGAAATGGCTACGCCTGCACCCATACCACCATCGTCGAAATCGATCCCGTCTATCGGAGACTTCGCACAGAAGACGGCATCATCCGCTTCAAGGATCTGTGGGATGTGGTGTGCGAGTGAACGGAACAGTTCAAGCGGCACGAGGCTCTGTCAAGAATGGCGGCAGAGCCTCCGCCATTTCCCGATCAGGCAAGACCTTCCCATACAAGCTGCGGGCGAGCCGCCCATGGATCTCTCCGCCAAGCAGTCTGTCTCCATCAAACAGATGCCCTCCGATATCCAGCTGATCGGTATACTGCCAGAGGAAGGCTTCGGGAAAGTCGCAGGTCCTTCCCCACTGCGCGCACCAGAGAGGCCATCTGGAAGCTCTCTCCGGAAAGATCATCCGCGTCAGCCAGTCATAGCTCGCATAGACTCCGGCAAAATAGCCCGCACTCTTCAGAGAATCCACATACGCGCCGCACATCGCCGTAATGAGCGAAGGCTCCATGAGCCCCCGCGCTGCCTTCCAGCCGTCCGCATCTTCCATGTCATACCAGACACCAAGCGGCAGCTTTTCCGGGGAAAGTCCGCAGTCTGCAAGGACATGCACGGTGAACCACGCCTCATCCTCCGCCGCCTTTGGCGTATCCGCGTAGCTGTAGTAGTAGACTCCGACCGCCAGCCCGGCGGCGAGTACGCCATTGATATGCTCATAAAAGAGACGATCCAGATGCCCTCGTCCCCAGCCGAGACGGATGATGGCGAAGGCGATCCCCGCCCGGCGAATCTCCTCCCAGTCGATCTCCCCATTGTGTTCCGATACATCGATGCCTGTGTTGTACATAAGTTCTCCTTTTTGATACTAATAGTGACTAGGGATTAGGGATTAGGGAAATGCAATACCAGTCCACAATCACCAGCCACCAGTCCCTAGTCACCAGTCCCTATCTTCCCCTCAGCTTTTTCAAAAGCTCTGTCATCGATGAGACGCCGGCATCCGACAGGTTCTCAATGACGGAAAGTGCTTCCGTCGCGGCAAGGTAACTGACCACGATCCCTGCCATACCGTCCGTGGAGGCCCCCGCTTCCTGAAGGAGCGCATCGCTCACGATCCCCGCTGCCACGCAGAGGTTGTAAAGGATGAGCTTCTCCGTCCCCCGCTTCTTCATGATCTCACTGGAGATCAGGCGCTGCCTGCGCGCCTCCCGGATGCCGCAGACCGCCTCCAGAAAGGTCGGCTGTCTGCCGCAGGATACCAGATGCGCATGACTGATCGCGATCCAGCGCGTGAAACAATCAAGGAAGATCAAGATACCAAAAAGCAGGAGCATCGCCAGCTGTTTCTCAAGGGTCAGGAAAAAGATCCCGCCCATCAGCTTCATGGGAAATCCATCCGTCAGCCGTTCAAACATGTCATTCACCTCTCTTCACCTCCTTCTGTCTATATAGTGTTTTCAAGGGCAGAAAAATTGTCATTTCCGGCAAATAAAAACGCACGACACAGATGATATGTGTCATGCGTTTATTTTGGGGGATGCAGAGTTCGCCCAAAGGGCGTACCACTCTTTGATTGCGTTTGAAAATTTCACTTGCATAAGAAATTAGAAATGAGAAGTGGCGGAAGGGTCACACCATTCATGTAGCACCCCAATACCCCTCATTTTATAAAAGAGCTGATTTGCTAATTGATATAAGGAAGCGCTGATTAAATGTCCATCATTTAGAGAACGCAATACTAGTCACTAGTCACCAGTCCCTAGTCACTAGTCACCAGTCACTAGTCACCAGCTACCAGTCACTCCTATTTCCCCAGCGCCGCGAAGAGCATATCCGTGAATAGGCCGGCATCGGAATTGAGCGCGACCTTCGCCGTCACAGGAGCTTTGCATTTCTTCGTATTGTGGAAATCGGCCACCATACGCCCGTCACAGAGGCCGCCTGCGATGTCGATGTCTACATTTGCATCTGCGAGCTCAGTCACGACATTCTCATTGATGAGGTAGGCGATGGCAAGTGCATCGTGAATGGGGGCCATGTGGTTATCGTAGCGATAGAGCATCGCGCCGGCGACAGTCCCTGCTTGGTGACGGAGGGCATAGTTATGCTCCGATACATCATTGACCTTAAGGTTGTCGATGCGTTTCTGGACAAGAGCCGCTGCGACTTTCGCTTCCGGTGTACCAAGCTGTGCCAGCTCTTTGCATTTTTCTTCGGAGAGGCACGCACGCCAGGTGGCATCGAGCGGAAGAATGACCTTCGGGATGGCCGAGTCCATGACGATCTTCGCCGCTTCGGGGTCTGCATAGAAATTGAATTCAGCCGCCGGACTGGCATTGGCGCCGCAGTGTCCGCCGCCCATGATGACGAGCTGCTTGATCTTTCCTGCGATCTTCGGCTCTATACGAAGAGCCATCGCAAGATTCGTCAGCGGGCCGACGGCTGCGACATAGATCTCTCCTTCCGACTCCATCAGCGTCTTCACGAGATAGAAGACGGCATGTTCCTTCTCTGTCCGGATCTCGGCTTCGGGGAGCGGGAGAAAATCGCCGTGACAGTCATTGAGCGTCACGCGCGGAAGGCCGGGCTTTCTCCCCGGGATCTCATTACAGATGATCGGTTCCTCACATCCGCGATAGACAGGAACGCTTGCTTTCATGAACTGCACCACACGCAGTGCATTCTCCGTGGTCTTTGGCACGATGCGGTTTCCGTTCACCGTAGTCACGCCGATGAGGTCGATGGCGTCCGATTTCATCGCCAGCATCATGGCAATGGCATCATCAGAGCCGGGATCGCAGTCAAGAATCACTTTCTTCGGAATCATAGCAGAATACCTCCTGTAAAAGAAATCATTGGGATTGGGTTTAATGGTTCGGGGTTCACCCGTGGATTGTGGATGAAAGTTTTCCTCGAATGAGGAATTAGAAATGAGAAATTAGAAATGGAGGTGGCGGCTTCGCCGCGAATATATATGGGGCGATGCCCGCAGCAGTCATGCAAACACGAAAGTGCATTTTTTCACAACATGTGCACCTGAGCCGTCCCCCGTATCGTCATTTCGAGCGAAGTCGAGAAATCTTTCTTGCACTACGTTTTTCCGACATATGCATCCTGCGATTCACTGCCTGCAATAGAGATCCCTCGACTTCGCTCGGGATGACGATACACGCGAAACGCTATCAAAAATTGCGGCGAAGCCGCCACCTTCCCCGTTGAGCCCAAAGAACCTGTTTGAACCTGCTGAACCCATTTTCTAATTACATCGTAAAGATGTACGATGCGATCATGTCGACGATGAGCATGACGAAAAGGAGCGGAGCGGTGCGTTTGGCAAGGCGTATCGGGGCAAGTCCGGCAGTCCCGGCGATCGCGATGAGGGCTCCGCAGACAGGAGACGAGGCTCGGCCGATGGAGGTCGCGAGTTCCATCGGGAGGAGCAGTGTCAGCGTCGGGACGCCGAGTTTCGCCGCGACGGCAGGCGTCAGCGGGCCGAAGGCGAAGAAAGGAGCCGCGCCGCTCCCCATGATGATGGCGAAGACATACGTGATCCCGGTCAGGATCGCCATGATGAGGAGTGTCGCTCCCTTCATGTCAGAGATCATATTCGTGAAAATCGTGATGCCGCCCAAGATCTTGATGCCTTCCGCAAAGACGGAGGCAGAAATGATGATTGCAACGACGGAGACGAAAACATTCGCCATGCCTTTGAAGATCTCTGCCATATCTGACGGGATCCGGCTCCTGTCTTTCCGGACGATGAATTCACAGACGAAGGTCACGGCAAAGCCGATAAAATTGGCTGTGATGACATCGATCTTGATGGACGGCAGAAAATGCGCAGCAAAGACCAGCACCAGCGGGATGAGCGGCAGGAACACATAGAAAAAGGGGACAGACGGATCCTCGATTTCCTGTCCCTTCCCCAATTCGCCATCCGCATCGGCCAGGGCCTCATCCTTCCGATCCATATAGCGGTAGTAAAAGGGGATGAGGAACGCCGTCACAAGGACGATGGAGAGCACGACTTTGTACTGGTAGCGCAGGAACATGTCGACGACATTCATCTCGGCGACATTCGCCATGAAGAGGGTGCTGCCGTCATTCGGGCCATAGTCAAGGCAGAGGAGTGCCAGCACAGAGGCCGCCGTGATGGGGCGGATCCCCAGAGCCATAAAGACGGGAAATACCGTCGCAAGCATCAGGACGGCCAGCGACGCCTGACTCGGCAGTACGAGCTTCAGGCACATACCGATGAGATAGAAGGCAGAGAGGATCAGATATTTGTTCGAGATCCCGCCCAAAAGCCGACTCGCGGTGAAAGCCAGCTTCGTCGAAGCGCCGATGTGCTTCATGTAGGTCGCATACCCGGTGACGACCATGATGAGCGTGCCGATGCCTGCAATGTTCTTCTTGAAGGTGGCGGTCAGAAATCCGAAGGTATCCAGAAAGACATTGCCCAAAGATCCCTTCGGCAGGATCGGTGTACCGGTGAGAAGGCTCGCCGTCATCAGGATCACCACACCGGATGCGAAGAATACAAAGATCGCATTGTACTTTTTCAGGATCAGCTTCGCCACGATCACGGCAAAGATGATGGTGAGTGCGATCAGGAACCATGAATACATACTTACTTCCTCCTTTGAAGCAAAAATTTTCCTCATTATAGCATAAAGGAAGGATCTCAGAAAGAAGAACCGATACCGGCTCGGAGGCTGTCAGCTTCTATGGAAAAGCGGCTCCGCCCTGCCTTTCCCCCTTTACGCGAAATGGCGCTCCCGTGGCAACGGTGGATCGCCGGCTGTCTGCACTTCCCATCTTTTGTCTCCCGATCCCACGCAAAAAAACTCCCCCTTGCGGGAGAGTTTTTTCATTCAGCGGATGCTGAAATTATTTTGCAATCTTAGCTACAACGCCTGCGCCTACGGTACGGCCGCCTTCACGGATAGCGAAACGCTGGCCTTCTTCCATAGCGATCGGGGTGATGAGCTTAACGCTCATTTCTACGTTATCGCCAGGCATGCACATTTCAGTGCCTTCCGGCAGCTGGATGTCGCCGGTTACGTCGGTGGTTCTGAAGAAGAACTGCGGACGATAGCCGTTGAAGAACGGGGTATGACGGCCGCCTTCATCTTTGGTCAGTACGTATACCTGAGCGGTGAATTCAGTGTGCGGCTGAACGGTGCCCGGTTTTGCGAGGACCTGGCCACGAACGATGTCTTTACGGTCGATACCACGGAGCAGAGCGCCGATGTTATCGCCAGCCATTGCCTGGTCAAGGGTCTTTCTGAACATTTCTACGCCGGTAACGACGGTAGCGGTCGGTTTATCCTGCAGGCCGACGATTTCAGCGGTGTCACCGACTTTGACAGTACCACGTTCTACACGGCCGGTAGCAACGGTGCCACGACCGGTGATGGTGAATACGTCTTCGACTGGCATCAGGAATGGTTTATCGGTGTCACGTTCTGGGGTCGGGATGTAGTCATCTACCGCCTGCATCAGATCGCGGATCTTCTGTTCATCTTCTGGGTTGCCGTTGAGAGCGCCGAGAGCGGAGCCAACGATAATCGGGGTGTCATCGCCTGGATAGTCATAGGAAGAGAGGAGGTCTCTGATTTCCATTTCTACGAGGTCGATCAGTTCCGGATCGTCGACCTGGTCAGCTTTGTTCAGGAATACAACGATAGCCGGTACGCCGACCTGTTTAGCCAGGAGGATGTGTTCACGGGTCTGCGGCATCGGGCCGTCAGCTGCGGATACGACGAGAATAGCGCCGTCCATCTGTGCTGCGCCGGTGATCATGTTCTTGACATAGTCAGCATGCCCTGGGCAGTCTACGTGTGCGTAGTGACGGGTAGCGGTTTCATATTCTACAGTGGAGGTGTTGATGGTAATACCACGTGCTCTTTCTTCCGGTGCTTTATCGATGGAAGCATAGTCGAGGAAGTTAGCGCCGCCCTGTTCAGACAGTACTTTGGTGATAGCAGCGGTCAGGGTCGTTTTACCATGATCGACATGGCCGATGGTGCCAATGTTAACATGCGGTTTAGTTCTTTCGTAATGTGCTTTTGCCATTTCTTTTCTTCTCCTTTTACAAAAAAGAATATGCAAAATATTTTTGCGCTTTATTTATTATACATGCAAAGTCAATGAGATACAAGGAAAATGTAGGGGGAAAGGATGGCTTGGTCAGGGGAAAATAGGGGGCAGGGTACAGGGTTAGTCCTTGGGGCGGCGTGACCCTTGATTACACTTAAAAACCTCGCTTAAATGAGAAATGCGAAATGGTGGTGCAGTGCATAAAACTATAGAAGCGCCGCGAAGTATAAATACTGGCGATGCAATGATCTGGCATGCCAGTCACTAGTCACGAGTCACCAGTCACTTGAGACTCCCAATCCCTAGCTACAAGCCACCAGTCACTAATCCCCATCTACACATGAAAAAAGAGCTCTCTTTCGAGAACTCTTACTTTCGTGGTTTGGTGGCGGCTCAGAGATTTGAACTCCGGACACAGCGGGTATGAACCGCTTGCTCTAGCCAACTGAGCTAAGCCGCCATATGGAGCTGATAACCAGGATTGAACTGGTGACCTTATCCTTACCAAGGATACGCTCTACCGACTGAGCTATATCAGCATATATAACGATATATGGGAAATAATAAACATGGTTGCGGGGGCAGGACTTGAACCTGCGGCCTTCGGGTTATGAGCCCGACGAGCTACCAACTGCTCCACCCCGCGATAGTGATGGTGGGCGGAATAGGATTCGAACCTATGAAGGCAAAGCCGGCAGATTTACAGTCTGCTCCCTTTAACCACTCGGGAATCCGCCCATATGGAGCTGGCAATAGGACTTGAACCTACGACCTACTGATTACAAATCAGTTGCTCTACCAACTGAGCTACGCCAGCACGTAAGCGACTTGATTATCATATCATCGATTTAGGTTTTTGTCAAGGACTTTTTTCAAACTTTTTTCGAACCTCGCGGCTCGTTTTGAAGTTTCGTAGGAGTGTCCTCATCACGGTTATAGATTATAGCATGGACGCGCGTATCTGTCTAGTACTTTTTTGAAAAAGTTTTGCAAGGAGATCACGGGGCGCAGGATCCGCTCCCAGGTCGTCCTGCCGATCGCTTGCGGAGAAGGCTCTTCCCCCTTGGAGGCCACTCTCCCGTCCTCTCCTACTCGCCTTCAAACTCCGAAGTGCGGGCAGCCAGCGGGGTATCCTGTGTGATATCACGATTCAGGACTTTTTTCGCCCCCTTCAAAAATTTGGGGCGAGGGATCAAAACGATATGTCCGCAGCCGCAGCACTTGATGCGCATGTCGCTGCCCAGCTGCAGGACTTCCCACTCCTGGCTGCCGCAGGGATGTTTCTTTTTCATCTGTACGATGTCGCCGATGCGGAACTGGATGAATTTCATAGTGAGTCTCCTTGTCTATGGTTTTTATCTATTATATAAGGAAAGTGAATCAGGTTCAAGGTTCAAGGTTCAGGGTTCAGGAAAATGAGGAATGAGGAATGAAGGTGGCGGCTTCGCCGCAAATATATATGGGGCGATACGAGAAAAATGTTGTCGCACACTGTTCCGCATTCTGGCTTTCAAAATTCAAGGAAACGTGGAATGATGGTGCATCGCATAAAATATAAATGCGCGGAGGTTTGAAACTAGCGGTTTTCTCGTATCGCAAACCTAATCCCTAGCTACTAATCCCTAGTCACCAGTCACAAGTCCCCAGTCACTCCTAATCCCCAATCCCTAGTCACCAGCCACTAGCCACTAGTCACTAGTCACTAATCCCCAGCCACCAGCAGAAAACGGAGCGGCAGGTATGCGGCACCGGCAGGTATGAAACGGATGTAGAGATCCTTTCCGGCATGCCATGTGCCCGCCGGAAGGCAGCTCTCCATTGTACCATCACCGAACCATGCCTTCCCCACTGTCCCGTCTGTGCGATAGGTGCGGAGGAGCTTTTCATTCTGTCCGATCTCGAAGGTCCCCATGTAGACGCCGCCCATGGGATTGATATAGAGCTTGTAGTTCCCGCCCCCTTTGGTCTTGACGGTGATATGGTAGCGGATGCCGTAGTCGCCTGTATTCTCACGGTTGACACCGCTCACCTCGTCCTTCCCCTGCTGAAAGGGGTAGGATGAACCGATGGTAATCTCCGCATTTCCTTTGGAAAAGTCCCATGGCTCGCAGGAAAGGTAAATATCTGCGGCGAAAGTGCCGCGCATTTCATGGGAATCTGGAGGAAGCGCCGCGGCGGTATCGAGAGCCGCTTGGAGCGATTTGTCATCACCCATCGGCAAAATGGCAGCCCCGAGCTTCACCGGGTGCTTCGTTTTGATCTCTACGATGCCGCTCACGAGGTCTTCTTCGGAGATCCCTTTCGGATCGTCTTCAAAGAGGATGGTACGCTCGCCGGGCGCAAGCCGGAAGGTCTTTTCTTCCTGCTTCGCATCGATGGCTTCCCGGAAAGAGAGCGTGCTTCCTGTCGGGATGTAGCTGCTCGATGCATCCCCGCGGATGGCACGCTTCATCGTGAGGGGCTGTTTCTTGTCCGCTTTGGCATAGACGACGAGCCGCGCAGGCGCACCGGTCTCATTCACATGGTAATAGTAGAGGCGCCCCTCCCCCTTTTCGACAGTGCCTTCATAGAGGATCCCCGGCGTATCTGCGTACTCGGGGCAGTCGGAAAAGATGAGCGTCCCTTCCTCCTTCTTCAAGGAAAGAGGGATCTGTGTGTAGTCCTCATACGCCAGCGAATCAGCGAACGCAGAAGTAGAAATACAAATGGTCGCTGCCGCGACCATGGTGGATAAAAACGTTTGATAGTTGTTCATGATGACATCTTCTTTGATGAAAAATATATGGCTATGGGCCCGCCGGAAGGTGCGGTGCCAAAGGAGGCGAGAGCCCTGCCGTGGAGATCCCCCTAGTCGGCAGTCCCCACCATTGCTTCGATCTTTTTGAAGCGATGGGCGAGACCGGATTTTGTGATACCGCAGATCTCCGCAAGCTCGGAGAGACTGGCATTGGGGTGGGCAAGGCGGAGGTCGCAGGCTTCGCGAATCTTGGGGGAGAGCGAGGAGCGGCTCTCTTTGGCAAGAAGCTTTTGCACGAGGTGGGTCTGGCGGACGGCGGCGTCAACGGTTTTCTGGAGATTCGCCGTCTCGCAGTTCACCTGCCGGTTCACGCGGTTCCGCATATCCTTCACGACGCGGACGCTCTCGAAGTCCATGTAGCTTTGGGCAGCCCCTACGATCTGGAGAAATTCGGAGACTTCATCCCCGTCTTTGATATAGACGATGTAGTCATTCTTGCGGTCGGTCAGGCGGGCATTCAGTCTGAAGCTCTTCATGGCTTTCACGATCTCTTCGGCGAAGCGGGCGGACTGCGTCACCATCTCGAGGTGGTAGTCGCTCTGGGGACGGCTGACGGAGCCGCCGCCCAGGAAGGCACCGGCCAGGTAGGCGCGGCGTTCTTCGGCGGTCGCGAGCTTCTCCATATCCTCTGCGCCGGACAGCGGGGAGAGGCCCATGGTATCTAAGAAATGGAGGCCTTCCTTCGACGGCTGCACGAGGAGGGTGTAAACGTTCTTTTTCCTGAGACGGCGTCCCTGCCGTACCATGGTGGAGGGCATGAAGCCGAAATCTTTCTTGAGGTACACCAGGACGCGACGGGCGACAGCGCTGTTGCCGGTGGAAAATTCCAGTCCCCAGCTAGCATGCGCGCCGGTGATGAAGGAACCGCTCATGCGGAGCAGTGCAAGAAGCTCCGCTGCACGGCTTCCCGCATCTTCTCTGGGGATCCGTGCCAGTTCATTTTTGACCTGTTCTGTGAAGGACATCAGTGGCTCCTTTTCAAATATTCTTCCAGTGCTTCGGGCGGGATATTCACCTTCAGCAGGCTGTGGATCTGTGCAAGCTCCTCTGTCAGGACTTTCGTATCCTGTGTCGCGCCGCGAAGCGGCCCCAGAAGGTCTGCCTCGATGAGCTGCACGCCCATCCTCTTGACCTTTTCCCGATCGATCTTGACGGGCGCGGCATGGACTTTTTCATATTTCTTCAGCACATCGTCTTTCGGGACGGCGTTGTTGGCGAGGACGAAGTCAATGACGCCGCCGCCCACATGGTCGATCAGAGCTTTTAGGTGGTCGCTCACGGTATAACCGCCGGTCTCTCCCGGCTGGGTCATGACGTTACATATATAGAGTACGGGCGCGCTGCTTTGCCGGATGGCCTGCAGGATCTCTGGGACGAGAAGGTTCGGCAGGACACTCGTATAGAGGCTGCCAGGCCCCAAGGTAATGAGGTCTGCCTGTTTGATGGCTTCGAGTGCATCACCGACGGCGATCGGCGCCTTCGGGATGGTCGACATATGGAGGATGCGTACCTCCTTGCCGGATCTCTCCGGATAGGCAGAGATCTCAGACTCGCCCTCCACGATCACTCCATCGGACATTTTCGCTTTGAGACGCACCTTCTCCGAGGTGGCCGGGACGACCTTGCCGCGGATATTGAGGACCTTGCTCGCTGCCTCGAGTGCGTTCTGCGGATTGCCGAATTCCTTGATGAGCGCCGCGAGGAAGAGATTCCCGAGGCTGTGCCCCGATAGCTCGCCATTACCTGCGAAGCGATACTGGAAGAGCTGCTCCAGCACGGTCTCCTTATCTGCCAGCGCGACGAGGCAGTTTCGAAGGTCGCCCGGTGCGATGATCCCCATCTCTTCCCGGAGACGACCCGAGGAGCCGCCGTCATCGGCCACCGTCACGATGGCGGTGATGTTCGACGTCTTCGTCTTGAGGCCGCGAAGGAGCATGGAGAGCCCATGGCCGCCGCCAATGGAAACGATCTTCATCCCGCGGGAAAGCTCCATGCGGGACAGGATGCTCTTCGACACCTCAGTCTGCCCCGGAGCCATAAGCTCGAAGAAACGCTTCACGAGCCGCCGGACCGCATGTGTCATGATCCACAGCGCAAGGATGATCATGAGCGTGCCGCAGACCGCAAGGAAGGTATAGCTGTAGCTGCCCGTCATCTGAAAGGCGAAGCGCAGCATTTCCTCTTCCAGGATACCGAAGATCTGGTAATTCAAAATGAGTGTCGCACCGAAGACGAGAAGCAGGATGCCCAGAGAGAACAGCAGCATCCACCGCTTCACCGCCAGCCCCGGATAGAGCCACTGGAGAAGATGTCTCATACCTTGCCCTCCATGATATCATTCGCATCGTGCTCGACCGGATTTCTATGGAGATCCCGATGCTCTATGCTGACGCGCGCATGCTTCCTTTTCAGGTACTGCCCCAGCTTCTCCGTCACGAAGACCGAGCGATGCATGCCGCCCGTGCAGCCGATGGCGATGGTGAACTGCGTCTTGCCCGCCGCCTCGAACTGATGCACAAGAAAATCCATGAAGTCATACAGCTTTGTCAGGAAATCCTGCGTCACCGGAGCCGATGCGATGTACTGCGCGACTTCCTTCACGCGCCCACTCGAATGCTTGTATTTCGCGATGTAAAAGGGATTCGGCAGGAAACGGACATCGATCACCATATCGGCATCGATGGGGATGCCATACTTGAAGCCGAAGGAAAAGACCGTGATCTGCATCTCCTGATCCGTGCTGTCCGCACTGAACCGGCTCTGCATGTACTCCTTGAGGTCGGAGGCCTGCATCGATGTCGTATCAATGATCATATCCGCCTGTGCGCGCACGCCGGCAAGGATCTTTCTCTCCTGCTCGATACCTTCCTGGATACGCATATTCTTCGCGAGCGGATGCTGGCGGCGCGTCTCCATGTAGCGGCGCACCAGCGCCTCATCGGAGGCTTCCAGAAATACCACCTCATGCGGAATGCCGCGCTTTTCCAGCTCATCTAAGGCCTGCGGCAGGGCGTCAAAGAAGGAGCCCCCGCGGATATCCGTCACGACCGCCACATGCCGCGTGGAAGACGTACTCTTCCAGCAGAGATCCGCAAAACGGACGATCAGGACGGGCGGCAGATTGTCCACGCAGTAATAGCCCATATCTTCAAGCTTCTGCATGAAATTGGTCTTTCCGGCGCCGCTCATGCCGGTGATGATGACGAAGCGAAATGTATCTTTATCCATGGAATGCTCCTTTGGTAAATAGGGGTTCAGGGTGAGCCCGTGGGCGTAATGCTATTAAGTTAAGAAAATCGTTAGCTACGCATCCTCTTGCTTCCCCCTTCGGGGGAAGTGCCGAAGGCAATAGGGGCATGCCAGCGGTATAGCGTGCTATGTTGAATAGTCCGATGCTATCGATATTCCAACACTTT
>CAVBQN010000047.1:0-14486 GCA_963597545.1 Fusicatenibacter saccharivorans | reverse complement strand
CGTAGCCCCCTCAGCCCTTCGGGCAGCTCCCCCGATGGGGAGCCAAGAACGTTCTTCCGCTTAACTTAATAGCATTACCTAGAGGGGAAGGCTGCGATACGAGAATACCATCTTCTAAAAAAAGGCGGCGAAGCCGCCACCTGAACCCTGAACCCTGAACCAAATGAAAGCAAAATAAAAAGGGGCTGTGAAGAAATGAATCCTCATTTCTTCACAGCCCCTTTTTTTATTTTCGAAGAAACGACAATATTTTCATCCCTGAAACACACTATATAGACAGAAGGGCAAATGAGCCGGCCGGCGACCTTCGAAATGTTCATTCTTACAGAAAGGAAGAAATGCTATGAAAAAACTGAATCTCGTTTTCAACACCTCCGGCAAAGCCATGACGGTCTCTCTCACAGATCCCAAGGAGGGCCTTACGCTGGAGGAATGCAGAACAGCGGCGGAAAAGCTGCAGGTCGTCCTCTCTCCGTCCTCCGGGGAGATCGTGACCGGATTTGAAAAAGCCACCGTCGTCACCACCACCACCGAAGAAGTGAAATAAAGAAAACAGGGGGGCGGGTTCAGGATTAGCCCCTCGGGGCGTGCTGCCCTTTGATTGGGGATGAAAGCCTCGCTCGAATGAGGAATGAGGAATTAAGGTGGCGGCTTCGCCGAGATCGAGGGCTCAGGTCGCAACTGTTCTGGCATTCGTTATCTCACATACGACGTTTCTCGCCGCTCAGGATGACGAAACGGGGCGATGCCCGAAGGTAGTATTCAAGTCACTAGTCACTAGTCACTCGGCACCCCTGATCCCTAGCCACTAATCCCTGGCTACTCATCCCTGCTTTCAAACTTCTCGCGGTAACGCCCGAACCCATCAGCCTTCCCTAGGGGATTGCATGTAACTATTTGAAAAAGAAAGAAAGGAAACCATCTCTATGACTGCAAAAGCAAAAATGACCGATCTCGTACTTCAGGTTCGTGTCGAAAACGGAACCAAAGCTGACGGCAAGGCGGCCGTGAAAAATATCAATTTCAACCAGCTGAAGCTGGATGCCACGGATCAGCAGCTCTTGGATGCCGGTCATGCGGCAGCGGGACTGCAGTCCCACGCCCTTCAGGGCCTGCGCCGCGTCGTCACCAGTGAACTTGCCGACGAATAAGCAGGCGGTATAAGAGAAAGAGTCGTGAGAGATCACGGCTCTTTTTTGCGTGGGATCAAAGGGGCGGCGGCAGCGCTTGGCAGATCGGTGAAGCTGGCTGAGGCGTACTATTTTTATGCTATAATATAAATAAATGATTGTACCCAAAGAAGGAGGATCCATCATGATCCATATCAGTTCGAAGACGGCTGCGATCCTTGCGGCTTTTACGGCAGTCAGCGCGCCGCTCATGCTGGCGGGCTGCGGACAGGAGGCGCCGAAGGGGGAGGCGCTGACGGATGAGAATGGTCGCACGTACCATCTCATCAAGAATGAGGATGGCACAGAGACGGCGAAGTATGATAATGGGGACGAGGTCACATTCCGCCGTGACGAGAATGATAACCTGAACTACGTTTCAGGGATGTCCTCGCTCCTTCCGATGATGCTGATGAGCTACTTCCTCTTTCATGGCATCGGCGGCTATCAGGGGCATTATGACAGGAATACGGGCAATGTATTAAATGACAAGCGTCCGGCGTACACGCAGACCCAGCAGCCGGGTGCGGCCGCAGGGACGGCGGCGGGGACGGCGGTGAAGCAGGGGCAGCCGTCTTCGGGCAAGACCTCTGTCAGTGCGCCGGCCGGCGGCAAGACCGGCTTTGGCGGTGCGGGCGTGAGAAGCGGAGGTGCCTCCTGATGGAAAAAACGTACATGGATGACATCGATCGGACGATATTTCCCTATGTCGAGTATCCGGGCTATCCCTTCCGCTATCCGACGCATCTGCCGCTCGTGATCGAGAAGAAACAGGCGGATCTCCTCCGGCGGGTGAGCGCGGCGCTCTATGCGATCTTCGCAAAGGCCGTCCGGCGTTTTCAGGCGCAGAGCGATGAATTTTTCGATGAGATGGAGATCCCGAAGAAGATGCGAAGGTACCTTCACGAAGGCAATGCGATGAAGGATCTTCCGAGCTGGCTCTCGCGCTTTGACTACGTGATGGATCAGTCGGGGCGGATCCAGATGGTGGAGATCAATGCGGACACGCCATGCGCGGAGATCGAGGCCTACTATGCGAATGGTGTCGCGGCGCGGTATTTCTTCAAAGAGGATCCGAATGAAGGCGAGTGGGATCGTTTGCGGAGCTGGATGAAGGATATTTTCCTTCGCTGCACAGGCGGAAAGAGCCGCGAGGAGCTGCTCGCGCATCCGGTGCTGTTTTCGTGCTTCGATGATTACGTGGAGGACCTCGGGACGACGCGCTTCCTCATGCAGGCGATGCAGGATGCGATCGATCCCTCGATGAGAGATACCATCGTCTTCGAGTCCTTCTACCATCTGGCGGTGATGGAGGACGGAAGCCTCGCGCTTCCTGACGGGAGGACGGTCTCCTTCCTCTATCGCATGCATCCGATGGAGATCCTCATCGAAGAGACGGCGGATCAGGATGCGTCCTCTCTGGGAGAGCTTTTGATGGATGGGTACAAGGCGGGGAAATTCCATATGATGAATCCGCCGGAGTCGCTCATCATGCAGTCGAAGGGTTTTCAGGCGCTCATCTATGCGCTGATGGAAAAGAGCCCCTCCTTCTTCACGGAGAAGGATAAGGAGATCATCCGCACCTACCTTCCGGAGAGCTATTTCCAGCGTGATTTCAAGCTCGGAGATATGCCCGAGGATTCTCTTTGGATCCGAAAGCCTATCTGGGGCCGTGAAGGGCGCGGGATCGAGATCATCAATGGCCGCGGGGAGAAGATCTACCGGAAGAAAATCGACAGCGATGACTATGTGGTGGCACGGGACAGTGATTCGAATCTCGTACAGCGCTGCGTCCCGCAGCAGAAGGTCATCACGAAAACGGATGTCGGCATCATGGAAGGCTATGTGACACTGTCCTGCTTCATGTTAGGCGATACGCCCTCCGCACTCTACGCCCGCTTCAGCGATGAACGCATCGCAGGAAATGAAGCGTATTGGATACCGGTGCTGTATTAAGGAAACGCTGATTCAATCGCAGGATCAGCGTTTGCAAGAATTTTTAGGCATAGCTTCGCGTCGAGTTTTATAAAGGGCGATGCCCGAAAGTGGTAAGCAGTCACCAGCTACTCGAAACCACTCATCCCTGCTTTCACGCTACGGGGTTCAACGGGTTCAGAAGGTTCAAAGGGATCAGGTGGCGGCTTCGCCGCATTTTAGATGACGGTATTCCCGTATCGTCAGCCTTCCCCTCGAGGGGAAGGTGCCCCGAAGGGGCGGATAGGGCACAGGCGGTATGAAAGAGGATGGGAAAATGCGTCTCAAGTCGACGATTTACGAAAGCACCCTATCCACCGCTGACGCGGTCCCCCTTCCCCGATGGGGAAGGCTTAGGCGGAGCGACGCTTTGCGCCGATTTTTATAAAGGGCGATGCCCGAAAGTGGTGGGGATAGCGATACGGGGGAAACGCATTTTTCAACATACGGGGGGAGCCAACCCCGTCTCGCTTCGCTCGACAGCCCCTTCCAGAGGAAGGGGCGAGAATGTGGGGCGTTTTGAGTGTATCTATCCCTCCTTCCTTTGGAAGGAGGTGCCCGCAGGGCGGAGGTTGGGGGCGCAGAGCGGAGTGACAGATGATGCAGATGGAAAAACGTTTTTGCACAAGTGAGCTGTTTACGAAAGCACCCTATCCACCGCTGACGCGGTCCCCCGTCAATTCCACGTAAAATTTGCCGATTGCCATTGATTCTCATTGACAGGGGAAGATTTTCTGACTATATTTAGTAAGGATAGCCCACAGCAGACCGTGGGCAGCAAGGATCGGTCACCGGATGCTTCCGGAGAGAGGGGGGGGTCGCCATGATACAGGCATACAAACACAATGAAAATCATGTTCTGTCCGCCGTTCCGCTGGAACAGCTGGAAAAAGGGTCCTGGATCAATGCCGCGGCACCGACATTGGAAGAGCTGGTCAGGATCAATGAACTGACGGGCATTCCCGTTGATTCCCTCCAGACCGCCCTCGATAGAGAAGAACGTTCTCATGTCGAGCTTGAAGACGACTATATCTTCGTCGTCGTGAATACCCCGGTCGTCCTTGAGACGGATGCGTATGATGCACTGCCGCTTGGCATCTTCATCACGCGCCAGTACTTCATCACGGTCTGTCTGGAGCCGAATACAGTCATTCAGAAATTCCTGAATAACTCATTCACCTCTTTCCAGACGTACAAGAAGACGCGCTTCCTTTTCCAGATCCTTTCGCAAGCCTCCTCTTCCTTCCTGTATTTCCTGCAGCAGATCTACAAGCAGACCGATGTCATCGAGACACAGGTCAGAAAGTCCTTGCAGAACAAGGAGCTCTTCCGTATGCTCGAGCTGCAGAAATCTCTGACGTACTTCAACTTCGCCCTGCATGCGAATGAAAACGTGATGGAGCGTCTGATGCGGCTTCGAAACAGTCCGCTGCACTCGCTCCTCAAAATGTACGAAGAGGATGAGGACCTGCTGGAAGATGTCATCATCGAAAATAAGCAGGCGCTCGAAATGGCGGAGATCTATACCAACATTCTGATGAGCATGATGGACTCTTTCTCCTCCATCATCTCGAACCGTCTTTCGCAGATCATGAAATTCCTGACGTCTGTCACCATTATCCTGGCGATCCCGACCTTGATCTACAGCCTCTGGGGCATCAATGTCCCTGTCCCCTTCGAGGAGTCGCCCTTCGGCTTTGTTGGCGTCATCCTGATCGGTATCCTTTTGACCCTTGTCGTCACCTTCATTCTGTGGCGCAAGGATATGCTCTGAATCTGACATACACGAAACCCCCGGAGTGAGCGCTTCGAGGGTTTTTCTTGCGTGAAAATGGTATAATCGGGTAGTACACTGGTGACTGGTAGACATTAGACTCCCGTATCTTCATTTTGAGCGAAGCGAGAAATCTTTGTCATCCGCAGTCAGGCGGTCGATGGCAGGAGACCCCAAACGGGAAGCCTGCCAGCAAGAGACCTTCAGGCATCGTTACTATTTATACTGCGGCGAAGCCGCCACCACAACCCTGAACCCTGAACCCTGAACTCATATTTATAAAGGACTCTTATGCCAAACTATCAACTTCTTGTCAATGCCGACGATTTTGGCCGGCATGTTCTTATCGATCAGGCCGTCAAGCGCTGCGTGGAGGACGGCTGTCTGCGCTCTGCGACGCTCATGCCGGGCGGCAAGGCCTTTGATGATGCCGTCGAGGTGGCCAGATGTCACCCCGAGCTGGGCGTTGGCATCCATCTGACGCTCGTGAACGGATTTCCTGTATGCGAAGCGAAGGATATTCCCTCGCTCGTGACCAAAGAGGGTGTCTTTCTGGATAACCACGTCGAATTTGTGAAGCATTTTCTCAAGGGGCAGATCGCCATGGAGGATGTACGGCGTGAACTCATGGCGCAGGCTGCGAAAATGGAAAGGACCGGTCTTCCCTTGACGCATGTCGACAGTCACCAGCACATGCACATGCTGCCGGGGGTGATCGATATCTCGCTCGATGTCGCCGCGTCGCTGCATCTTGACGCCGTGCGTATCTCCCGGACGCCGCTCTTCACGGCCTTTGCCGGTATGGGGCAACTCATCGGCCGCCTCGGGCTTTTCACGCTGTCGGAGCTCTCCCTCTGGAAGGCGAAGCGCCGTCATTTCCGCGTGCCGGATCATTTCGAGGGCATCGTGGCAGGCGAAGCGGTGCATGAAGGGCATTTCCTGCATATCCTGAAGGAGCTGCGCCCCGGCACGACGGAGGTCATGATGCATCCTGGCACGGATAATGAAAAGCTCATTCCCGCCTGCGACTGGGAGCATGACTTCGAAGCGGAGATGCAGGCGATCGTCTCGCCGAAGGTGAGACGGATGATCGCAGATAAAGCCGTGAAGGTCGTGAATTACAGGGATCTGAAATAGTTGGTGACTGGTAGCTAGTGGCTAGGGATTAGGGACTCTCTCGTATCGTCATTTCGAGCGCCAGCGAGATCGTTTTTCTTTATACCGTTTTCCCATCGGAGGGAACCATTGAATACTCGGATCAAAGGCATCCTGCAGTGCGCGCTGGGCGCGCTTTGCTGGGGGGCGAGCGGGATCGCGGGGCAGTACCTGCTCGTGAACCGCGACATCTCCCCGGAGTGGCTGACCTTCTGCCGGCTGCTGTCGGCCGGTGTGCTGCTCCTTTTTATTTTTTCATTGACGGGACAAACGGGCATCTGGTCGATCTGGCAAAATAAAAAAGACCGGATCCGGATCCTGGTCTTTGGTATGCTGGGAATGATCTGGACGCAGTACGGATATTTTGCGGCCATCAAGTACAGCAATGCGCCGACGGCAACGGTCCTGGAGTATCTGATGCCGATCCTCATCATCTTCTGGTACTGCCTTTCGGAGCGGCGGCTGCCGCATCTGGTGGAAATTTTCTGCACGGTCTTTGCCTTTGTGGGGACCGTGCTTATCGCGACACATGGAAATTTTGGCAGTCTCGCGCTGTCTGAAAAGGCGCTCTTCTGGGGACTTCTGGCCGCTGTGGCATGCGCGCTCTATACGGTAGAGCCGGTCGGCATGATCAAAAGGTACGGCGCGCCCATCGTCGTGGGCTGGGGCATGGTCATCGCAGGGCTTTCCTTCCTGCCCTTCATGGGACTATTCCCCTTCACTGGTGCAGTGGATCTTTCCGTCGGTCTGGCCTTCCTTTTCGTGGTCATCGTGGGGACGATCTGTTCCTTCGTCCTCTATCTCGGAAGCACGAAGTATATTTCTCCGGCAGACGCCAGCATCATCGCAGCCCTGGAGCCGCTCTCATCCATCCTTCTCGCCTTTGCCGTCTTCGGGCAGGACTTCGGATCCTTTGAGCTTCTCGGGATGGCACTCATCATCGCTGCCGTCGGCGTGGTCAGTGTGCATCAGTGACTTGCATGCTGCTTTCGGGTGTCCCCGCTATGTATACTGCGCCATTCGGGTGCTTTCATAAATCGCCTGCTTGAGACGCGCCTTCCCGCGCTCTTTCATACCGCCAGTGCCCTATCCGCCCCTTCGGGGCACCTTCCCCTAGAGGGGAAGGGGGACCGCGGAGCGGTGGATAGGGTACTCTCGTTAACAGTGATTTGTGCAAAAACGTTTTTCCATCTGCATCATCTTTCACTCCGCTCTGCGCCCCCAACCTCCGCCCTGCGGGCACCTCCTTCCAAAGGAAGGAGGGATTGATACACTCGAAACGCCCCACATTCTAGCCCCTTCCTCTGGAAGGGGCTGTCGAGCGTAGCGAGACGGGGTTGGCTCCCCCCATATGGTGGAAATGCGTTTCCTTCGTATCGCTATCCCCACCACTTTCGGGCATCGCCTTTTATAAAAATCAACGCGAAGCGTTGCTCCGCCTAAGCCTTCCCCTCGAGGGGAAGGCTGACGATGCGGGATGATCATCATCTAAAAAGGCGGCGAAGCCGCCACCTCACCCTTGAACCCTGAACCCTGAACCAAATGAAAGCAAAGTAAAAAGGAGCTGTGAAGAAATGAATCCTCATTTCTTCACAGCTCCTTTTTCTTTTGGAAACACTTATTACAGCATAGCCTTCCATTCTTCGGGGTAATCGCCGCGGTATTCGACGACTTCCTCGAGCGGCTTTCTGGGCATCGGCTTGACTTCCTTGTCGGTGTAGCCGAAAGCGATGGCAGCGACCATCTCCCCTTCTTCGCCGAGCCATTCCTTCAGCTCATCGTAAGCGAAGAAGACATTGCAGGTCCAAAGACTGCCGATGTCATGCGCCGTCGCTTCGAGGCACATGTTCTGGATCGCAGCGCTGATGGACTGGATGTCAGCGAGCTCCATCATGTACTGGTCGCTGGGGTAGGACTTGCGGTAGTCATTGCCCTTGGTATTGATGACAAAGACGATGACCGGCGCCTGTTCGAGCACGCGTGCGGTGTAGATGGCAGACGGGATGAATTTTTCATAGCCCTTGCTGAAAATGGCCGTCTCGTCGCCCTTGCGGTTTCTCATGATGCCTTCCTTCAGGCGTTTGACCATGGCTTTGCGTTCCTGTCCGCGGATGACGATGAATTTCCACGGCTGGGCATTCTTTTCGGATGGCGCCCAAAGTCCGGCAGTCAGGATCTCATCCAGATCTTCCTGCGGGATCGGCTTCTGCAGGAAATGACGGATGCTTCTTCTTTTGACGATTTCTTCTATCACTCTGTGGTTCTCCTCTATCTATGATAAAACAACATAGAATTTATTATATGTAATTCGCAGAAAGAAATCAAGAAGAAAGTAGACCGGAAGTCGAGAAAGGGGGTATCAGGTTGAGCGGGTTCAGGGTTCAGGGTTCAAGGTTCAGAGTTCAGGGTTGTAGTGGCGGCTTTGCCGCAGTATAAATAATGGCGATGCCAGAAAGTGGGATTCAAGTCCCAAGTCCCCAGTCACTGATACTGCCCGATCGCCTGCTGCATTTTTTCGGCGCTTCCCATGAGGCGATCGGCTTTGTCTATGAGCGCATCCATGCGGGGGTCTTTGCGTTCGGTGACGGTCGCGCCGCTTGCAAGGACGCCGGCAGACAGATCTCCGCCCGAGATCTTGACATAGGTGTCACCGATGAGTCCGGAAGTTGTGATGGAGAATGCCGCATCCTTGGGGATCGTCGCTTTCCGATCGATCTCAAGGTGAAGGACGGCCTTGCCTTCTTCGATGGTGATGGCTTTCAGCCGCCCGACCTTGACGCCGGCGTGGAGCACGGAAGCCCCCGGCGTGATGCCCTGTGCGTCATCAAAGACAGCGTAGACGGGGAAGGTGGTCGGGAAGAGGCGCTCCATCGGATGCAGAAGGAGGGCAGTGATGCCGATCGCAAGGAAGAGGAGAAGGGCGGTCATGCCGATCTTGGTTTCTTTGGTCATGATGGAAATCCTTTTTTGCGAAATAGTCAGGCTGGCGGGGGTGAGACCTTGGGGCGTGCCGTCCCTTGACCCTGAATGAAAGCTTTGCTCGAATGAGGAATGAAGGTGGCGGCTTCGCCGCATCTTAGATGACGGTATTCCTGTATCGTCAGCCTTCCCCTCGAGGGGAAGGTGCCCCGAAGGGGCGGATAGGGCACAGGCGGTATGAAAGAGGATGGGAAAATGCGTCTCAAGTCGACGATTTACGAAAGCACCCTATCCACCGCTGACGCGGTCCCCCTTCCCCAATGGGGAAGGCAAATCGGTGGCGGCTTCGCCGAGATCGATGAAGAGGTCGTAGCTGTTCTGACATTCGTTATCTCAAGTGCGACGTTTCTCGCCGCTCAGGATGACGAAACGGGGCGATGCCCGAAAGTCGTATGTAAGTCCCTAGTGATGTACACTGCTTTAAAGGGGTTCAGGGTTCAGGGTTCAGGGTTCAGGGTTCAGGGTTCAGAGGGGTGGTGCGGCGCATAAAAACAGGGAAGCGCCGCGGAGGTTTGAAACTAGCGGTTTTCTCGTATCGCAAACCTAATCCCTAGCTACCAGTCACTAGTCACTAGTCACTCCTGATTCCTAATCCCTAGCCACTTATCACTAAAGGTTCAGCGGGTTCAATGGGTTCAGGTGGCGGCTTCGCCGCGTACATATGGGGCGATGCCCGAAAGTCTCTTGGGGGGCGGGTTTCCCGTTTGGGTTTCCTGTCATCGACTACCTGAACGCGAATGAAAAAGATTTCTCGCTGGCGCTCGAAATGACGATACGAGAGAGTCCCTAATCCCTAGTCCCTAATCCCTAGCCACTAGTCCCCAGTCACTAGTCCCCAGTCACAAGTCACTAGTCACTGCTATCCCATTCTCCTCATTATACCCTCTTTCTCCTTCTTATGCTAAAATAAGAGGAAATGGCAAAAGGATTAGCTCGTGGGAGTTATCCTCCCTTGCCCCTGAATGAAAGCTCTGCTCGGATCAGGGATGAGAAATCAGGAATGAAGGCAGCAGCTTCGCCGCAAATATATATTTTGCAGCGAAGCTGCTACCACAACCCTGAACCCATCAACCTGAACCCTGAACCCAATCTCTGCTTTCCAACTTTTGCCATTTGGTATAATCGTTTCGGCCCGGGACAGTGTCTGTTCACGGGTCAGGTGAATTCTATATCGCCAGAGATATAGAAAGCGCAGCATAGAAATTGAATGAGACATAAGAAATGCGAGAGGAAGGAGCGGCGCAAAGGAATGGATAAAGCGCCGTTTTGTGAAAACGGGCAAGTGACCGGGTGTCTCAGCCGCTCCTCATTCGCAGGCTCTCTCAGCCTTCTATGCGGCCAACGAAAGAAGGATGCATATGGCAAACATGTACATGAATGATTCGTATTCAGCGGTCCGTCAGGCGGATGGCAAGGTGCTCGGGCGGGTGCGCGCTGTGGTGAAGAGTGCGACGCCGCAGGCGGGGGTGAAGGATTTCCGTTTCTTCGTGGATCCTGTCTCGCCGGTGCCGAGAGGTTTCGAGGATGGAGAGAAATTCGGCTTCACAGGCTTCATGAGCCGTATCGGATTCGGATACAATTCATTTGCCGATGAGGAGTCGGCACTGGCAAATCTGGAGTCCGTTTTCGGGGATTGCTTCGTGTCGTTTACACCGTCACTCCGCAATAACAGGTACTTTGTGCTGGATGATATGGTGAAGGAGCAGGGGACGCCCTTCATGGAGGAGGACCGGAATTATTATCCGGTGCCGGCTTTCGGCACGGAGGAGGCGCCGGTCTTTGATGGGGATATCAATAAGTTCTGTCATCATCTGCTGACGGATCGGCCGCTGCCGGGGCTGTCGAAGCGTTACTGGAATAATGATGTGTCGCCTCGTCTCATTGTGGCGGCGACGCGCAATTATGAGAATAAGATCGGGCCGTGGGTGGTCTTTGCGCCGCTGTATGATGAGGCCTTTGATTCCCGTGTGATCGGGGAGGGCGGAGCGTATTTCCGTGTGAAGAACCGCGGCCAGCTGGGGTATGCGGTGGTGGACGGACAGAATTCGGAGCTGTCCTCGCACATCCTTCGCTGTGCGGAGAGTCCGCTCTGGTTCGTACCGGAGGTATTTCTGGCGGATCTTAGGCTGAATCTGAAGCCGGTGCCGCGGGATGCAGACCTCCTGAAGGACTGCGGGGTCTCGGTGAATCCCTTCGCGGATGAGGCGGAGGAGGAAGAGCCTGTCCATGAGGTGCGTGAGCAGATGACGCAGAGGGCGCTCGATGATCTGGTGCAGAGCCTTGGCATCGGAGCTTCGGGCGAAGAGGCGTATGCACCGAGAAGAAACCGGCGGGATCCCCGTCCCATACGCGAGGCAGAGGCGGTGGAGAAGGTGCCGGTCTCTGCGGAAATGCATCAGGAGCCGGCAGCGCCGGCGAAAGAGCTGCCGAAGCCGTTCACGGAGGGAGATCTCCTCGCCCGCCTGAAGGAGGCGGCGGAAAATGACGGCCTCCTCTATGCAGAGAAGGATCTGTTCCATTTCCATATCTCCATGAAGTCGTCCCGCCTGGTCATCCTCGCCGGGAAAAGCGGGATCGGCAAGTCCGGGCTGGTGCGTCTCTATGGGCGTGCGCTGGGACTTCCCGAGTCGCAGGTGCGTTTCCTGCCGGTCCGTCCGTCATGGATGGATGACGGGGATGTCCTGGGCTATGTGGATATGAAGAATATGGTGTACCGCAGTGCGGATACGGGGCTCGCCGAGCTTCTGATCGATGCGGCGGCGCATCCGGAGAAGCAGTACATCGTCTGCTTCGATGAGATGAATCTGGCGCGTGTGGAGCATTATTTCGCACAGTTCATTTCCGTGCTGGAGAAAGAGGATCATCCGATGATCCGTCTGTACAATCCATCGCTCGCCCCGCGCCTCTACAACAGTGAGAAGTATCCGCCGGAGATCCCGGTGGGGAGGAATGTGCTCTTCACGGGGACGGTGAATGTGGATGAGTCCACCTGCCATTTCTCGGATAAGATCCTCGATCGTGCGAATGTGATCACGCTCAGCCAGTGCCATTTCCGTGACCTGCTGAAGCTTTCGCCGCAAGAGAGAAAGGTGTACAAGGAGATCACGGCCGAGGAGTATGATGATTTCCGCGTGAAGGAGGGCATGGGCCTCAATGATAAGGAGCTCGAGCTGTTGGATGCGCTGAATGATGCCTTCACGAAGAGCGGTATGCCGTATGGCATCGGCTTCCGCGTGGCGCAGCAGATGGGACGCTATCTGGAGAATATTCCTGAGGAGGCAGGGATCAGCCGCGGAGAAGGGCTCGATGCCCAGCTCGTGCAGCGCGTCTTCACGAAGCTTCGCGGCTCTGCCGATCAGCTGTCCGCCCTTCTTTCTCTCTCAGATAAAAATACGGCGGAGGGGCTGCTGCCGGCTATCCTTGTACGCTTTAAGGCGCTCTCGGATTTTCAGGAATCACAGGCCGTGCTGAAACGGAAAGCCGGGGAGCTGAAGCTCTATGACTACACCATGTAAGCTGCCCTTCAGTGTGGCGCTCGGCAAGCGGGAGGCGATGCGCTCCTTCACCCGCTTTACCACGCACCCGGAGGAGCTCAAGGAGGCGCCGCCTGCGTGGCGCTTCACGGAGAATCAGGATCTCTACCTGCGCTTTGAGGCGCCGATGGATTTCCGCTTCACTATGGACGGGCTCGACATCGTGACGCTTCCCGGCGAGGACCGCTATGACGGAGAGACCTGGGTGCGCCCGCGGCGCGCCTGGGATACGCTCCTCTTCAAGGGAGAGGATTTTCCCTTAGTCCCCGGCTACTATGTCCTGACCGTCACCGGGCGCGGCGAGACGTGGTACAGTCTTCTGGAGATCACGCCCCGCTACATGGGCAAGCAGAGCTGGCAGGATATGGGCGAGGAGCTCTTGGAGGAGATCAAGCATCTGTCCTTCGATTTCATGAAAAAGAGCATCCACATGTCGCGTACGCTGGATATCAATCCCGACCTCCTGCTGCGCTTCTATACCATCAGCGACAATTCCCGCATGGTGCTTCATGTGCTCGGCGAGCTTGCCCGCACGGCGAATGGCCGCCTCGTGCGCCGAAAAAAGGCGGCCCGTACCGCCGGCGTCTCTCCGGCGGCATCGCACATCCCGCCCCAGTCCCTGCGCCCTTCGGCCGGGCAGCATCTGCTCTATACGGAGATCACCTACGACGTCGCGGAGAACCGTTTCGCCAAAGCCATCCTGCTTCGCCTGGCGAAGAATCTGCGGGATTTCGTCAGTGAGGTCGATGGCTTCATCGCGCGCCTCGATGCCAGATGTCAGGCGCTCCTGCCGTACACGCAGAATCAGGAGTACAGAAGAGGCGAGGCGGCGCTCGTCAAATTCCGTGACTATCGGAAACAGGCGCTCGCCATCCTTCGAGACATCGAGCGCGTCACCCGCGCGGCATGGTTCGAAGAAGCCGGCAGCCGGATGCCGCCCCTCATCCCGATGACCGTTCTCTGTGATCCGCGCTACTCGCTCCTCTACCACCTCCATCGGCATCTGGAGACGCCTGCCGACAGCTACTCTGTCGCTGATTTTTATCAGTTCCAGTGGAAACGGACGGATAAGCTCTACGAGCTATGGGGATTTCTCCAATTCATCAAAGCGCTCTCCTCGCTGGGCTGGGAGATGGAGGAGGGCATGTCCGTCATCAGGGAGGACGGCCGCTACCGTCTCTCCTCGCTGGAGTCCGGCGCCGTCATCAGCATGAAGAAGGGCGAAGAGGAGATCCGCCTCACCTACGATGGCATCATCCCCGCTGCGTCTGCCGATACAGACCGCATGACTGCGCCGCTTTATACCAATAATGCCCACCGTCAGCCCGATCTTCGCATGGACTGCTATAGAGGGGAGATGTACTGCGGCTCTCTGGTCGTCGACTTCAAGTACCGCGACATGCTCTTCCTCTGGAATGATGAAAACCGCGGCGAGGGACTGCGCCGCCAGTTCAACGGCTACCGCGATATGAATACAAAATTCTACCGCGACATGGATGAGGCCAGCTCCCTGCGAGACAGCCGTCCCGTCAAGGAGGTCTGGGCGGTCTTTCCAAGGGAGGTCCCCGGCAGCAGCGATGAGGACTACAGCCTGAGATTCATCCCCCTCTCACCGGGCAGCGAAAGCCGCCTCCCCCAGCTTCTGGAGGACTATCTGAGATCATTGGGGCTGGGCGGCGGTATTGCCTGAAAGTGTTGGAATATCGATAGTATCGGACTATTCAACATAGTACACTATACCGCCGGCATGCCCCCATTGCCTTCGGCACTTCCTCCGCATGGGTAATGCCATTAAGTTAAGCGGCAGAACGTTCTTGGCTCCCCATCGGGGGAGCTCCCCGAAGGGGTGAGGGGGCTACGTAGCGGTATTGCATGAAAGTGTTGGAATATCGATAGCATCGG
>CAVBQN010000046.1:0-14520 GCA_963597545.1 Fusicatenibacter saccharivorans | reverse complement strand
GTCTGCCCCTTCCAGAGGAAGGGGCGAGAATGATTCTTGATCGGGCATCGCCCCACATATAATTGCGGCGAAGCCGCCACCTCAACCTTGAACCCTGAACCTTGAACCCTGAACCCTGAACCCTGAACCCTGAACCCTGAACCCTGAACCCTGAACCAAATGAAAGCAAAGTAAAAAGAGGCTGTGAAGAAATGAGGTTTCATTTCTTCACAGCCTCTTTTGCATTTCATTCTTAGATCCTTAGAATACTTCTTTGATGACGATGGTCTGCTCACGGCTCGGGCCGACGGATACGATGCCGATCGGTACACCGATGAGCTTGGAAATGCCTTCGAGGTATTCCTTGCAGAGAGCCGGAAGCTCATCATAGCTTCTGATATCGGAGATCTTCTGCTTCCAGCCTTTGAAGGTCTTGTAGACCGGGGTGATCTTTTCAAGGAATTTCAGGTCAGCCGGATATTCTTCGATTTCCTTCCCTTCATATTCGTAGCCCGTGCAGACTTTGATCTCTTCCATATCATCCAGAATATCCAGACGGGTGATCGCAAGGTAATCGAAAGAGTTCAGCTCTGCCGCATAACGGACAGCGCGGGTATCGAGCCAGCCGATACGGCGCGGACGGCCGGTGACAGTACCGAATTCATGCGCGGTATTTCTGAGATAGTCGCCTGTCTCATCGAGCAGCTCCGTCGGGAACGGGCCCTGGCCGACGCGGGTGCTGTACGCCTTCACGACACCGAAGATATTCTGCATGTTGTGCGGTCCGATGCCTGCGCCGATGCAAGCGCCGCCTGCCGTCGGATGGGAAGAGGTGACGAATGGATAAGTCCCGTTATCGCAGTCAAGCATGGATGCCTGCGCGCCTTCGAAGAGGACATTCTTGCCTTCCTTCACCAGCTTCTGCACGGTGTAGTTCGTATCCTTGACATAAGGACGGAGCTTTTCCGCATAGCCGAGATAGTCAGCAAGCATCTGCTCATAGTCGAAGCCTTCCACGCCGTAGAGCTTTTCGAGAAGCATATTCTTCTGATCGACATTATATTTCAGCTTTTCTGCAAACGTTTCCTTATCCATCAGGTCACAAATGCGGATGCCGATGCGGTTGATCTTGTCGGCATAGCACGGTCCGATGCCATTCTTCGTGGTGCCGATCTTGCGGCTGCCTTTTCTGGACTCCTCCGCTTCATCGAGACGGATATGGTATGGGAAGACCACCTGCGCACGAGTGGAGATCTGCAGGTGCTTCGCATCGATCCCCTGCTTTTCCAGATTTTCCATTTCCTCCAAAAGGCTCTTCGGATCGACGACGACACCGGTGCCTACGATGCAGATGGTACCGGGATACATGATGCCGCTCGGCATGAGACGCAGCGGATACGCTTTGCCCCCGGTCACGACCGTGTGACCCGCATTATTTCCGCCCTGGGAACGGACGACTACATCTGCTTTCGCCGCAAGATAGTCTACGATCTTGCCTTTACCTTCATCGCCCCACTGGGCACCAATTACCATTGCTGTTGCCATGATTCATTCTTCCTTCCTGTGACGGAATTTTTTCCTCAGACAGATGAGAGAGGAAATCAAAATCTGTACGTTTTACATTTTTTCGCACAATTACATTTTTATTATATCATATAGGGGAAGAAATGAGGAATGAGGAATTAGAAGTGGCTGGTGACTGGTGACTAGGGATGAGTGGCTAGGGATTAGGAGACATCAGCCGTCAGACCCTCATATCGTCATTTCGAGCGCCAGCGAGAAATCTTTGTCATTCGCGTTCTGGCGGTCAACGTTTGGAAATTCCAAACAGGAAACCTGCTGTCCACTTCCCTTCGGGCATCGCCATTATTTTACTCCGCGGCGCTTCTATATTTTTATGCGCCGCACCACCATTTCGCATTTCTCATTTCTAATTCCTCATTCGAGCCGAGCCGAGCCTTCATCCGCCATCAAGAAGCACGCCCCACGGGCGTGCCGCATCCCACCTTGAACCCATCATGCGTTATCTGTTACAATAGATAAGATAAATTCATAATAAAAATGTTGCCGAAGAAGGCTCCCTCCGGTTTGACGTTTTGAAAAACGCCTATGCGCATCACGCCTTGCACCCGACGGAAAACGTCGCTTGTCAGGCTGTGTTTGCCAGAACAAATGGGGCATGCGCCCTCGATTTATGCGCCGTACCACCATTTCTCCTTCGGGCAGAGCTTTCATTCACCATCAAAGGGCTGCACAGCCCAAGGGCTAACCATAGCCACCATTCCCCGTGACTAGTCACCAGCCACTAGCCACCAGTCACATTTCACACACAGAAAGGTCCCCCCTATGTTCCTACATGAAATCATGAAAGGCGCCGATCCATCCCATCTGGCCTTCACCGGCGAAGTCGACGTCACCTATGGCGCACTCGAAGACGCCATCCACCGCTACCGGAATGCCATTTACGCACTGGGCGTCCGCGAAGGCGAGCGCGTCAGCCTCTACTCCGCAAACCGTGCAGAATTCGTCTACGCCTTCATGGCCGTCGTAAGCCTCGGCGCGATCATCGTCCCCGTGAACAACTCCCTCGTAGACCGCGAAGTCGACTACATCCTGAAAGACTCGGGAAGCACCCTCCTCATCACAGACACCCCCATGGACGTCTCCGTCCCTTCGATTTCCATCGAAGAGCTGGATGAGAAATCACGCGAACCGCTCCCCGAAGCCCCTGCCTTCCCGGCATCCCTCACCGAAGACGACATATGCGCCCTGATCTACACCTCAGGCACCACCGGCAGTCCCAAAGGCGCCATGCTGACACACAAAAACCTCGTCAGAAACGTCGAACAATTCACCGCGCGGATCATCTTCAAGCCGGAAGACAAAGTCCTCTGCGTCCTCCCCATGTTCCACTGCTACGGCATGACCACCATCGTCCACGGCAGCCTCTACGCCCACTCGACCATCGTCATCCTGCGCTCGCGCACACCATCAGAGATCATCAATACCATCGTGAAATACGACGTCACCATCGCCATCATGGTCCCCCCGATGTACAACCTCCTCGCGCGCAAAGGCGACCCCTCCCTCATGAAGACCGTCCACACCTTCATCTCCGGAGGCGCCTCCATCCCGCAGCCCGTAGCGCAGGCCTTCTTCATGCGATACAAGCACCCCGTACAGGAAGGCTACGGCCTCACCGAAGCCTCCCCCGTCGTCTGCGTCCTGCCGACCGCGAAGCCCAAGTACCTGACCAGCGGCCCCGCCATCCCCGGCGTCGAAGCCATGATCTCCGTCGAAATGAACGGCCCCTACGTCCCCGGCACCGTTGGCGAACTCCTCGTCCGCGGCGACAACGTCATGAAGGGCTACTGGAACAAACCGGAAGAAACCAAGAAAGTCCTCACCGAAGACGGCTGGCTCCACACCGGCGACCTCGCCTATATGGACGAAGACCGCTACATCTACATTGTCGACCGCCTGAAAGACCTCATCATCGTGAACGGCGAAAACATCTACCCCGGCGAAGTCGAAGACTGCATCTACGAAGTCGAAGGCGTCGGAGAATGTGCCGTCGTCGGCCAGCCCGATGCCCTCCGCGGCCAAGTCGTCTGGGCCTACGTCGTCATGAAAGAAGGCTACACCTTCGACGAAAACAAGATCCGCAAATACATGATGAAAAATATCGCCAGCTACAAGATCCCGAAACGCTTCATCCCCATGGACGCACTTCCGAAAAATGCCACCGGCAAGATCCTGAAACGCGCCCTCCGCGAAAGCTAAGAGAAGCGCCTCCGACTCACGGAGGCGCTTTTTGCTTGCAGCTGGTGACTGGTGACTAGGGATAAGCAGCTAGGGATTTAGACTAGGAGACCGGGAGACTAGGAGACATCAGACATCTGACTTCTATCATCCATCCTTCGGACATCGCCCCGTTTCGTCATCCTGAGCGGCGAGAAACGTCGTATGTGAGATAACGAATGCCAGAACAGCTACGACCTCTTCATCGATCGCGGCAAAGCCGCCACGAGAGCCCTGAATCTTCGCGGTCAGGGACTCACGCTTTCCCCACATGTGCCGCGCACCTCTCCGCTTTCCTCTAGAAAAGAAATAGTAGGGGCGGGTTCAGGGGTAGCGGATATAGCAGAGAAGGCGCCCACTTCGCCGCCAATATACCTATGACGATACACGCAGCCCCTCTTTTTCCCTCCTTCCTTTGGAAGGAGGTGCCCCGAAGGGGTGGAGGTTGGCCGCGTGAAACGGTACTCCCACATTCAGGGAAGCCAACCCCGCCTCGCTTCGCTCGTCTGCCCCTTCCAGAGGAAAGGGCGCGAATGATTTTTTACGAGAATACCCTATATTCTAAAACTCCGCGGCGCTTCCCTATTTTTATGAGCCGCGCCGCCCCGTCGAACCTCTTGAACCTATTGAACCTATTGAACCTATTGAACCTGCTCCCCCTCTTTCGCTCAATCAAAGGGCAACACGCCCCGAACCCCGAACCCCTCATCTATGTTACAATAGAGAAAACCATGCATTGCACGAAAGGAACCCCCTATGAAACGCAGCGAACCCACATTAGACGACCAGATCCGAAGCATCCACTACAAGTACGAAATCCCCCAAGACAAAGCAGAAGCCCTTCTCTCAAGCGGCCCCCGTTTCCTTGAAATCGACAAAGCCGCCCTTCTCTCCATCCTCGCCGAAGTCCCCATCGATACCATCCTCGACATGCGGAAAGATGACCCATGGGGATGCATCCAGAAAAAGCTTGGTCTCACCGCTGCGCTCTACGAAGAACGCCTCCTGCGCCATCGCGCCCGCCGCCTTCACCGCTTCTACGGCATCCCCGAAGACCGCGCCATCCCCCTGCTGCAAGACGGCTACCCGAACCACTGGCTCCGCCTCGCCTACCTCTTAGAGCAGCACACCGGCGCCTCCATGGAAGACATCCTTGCCGCACGTAAAAAATCCGAAAAATGGAAACCCTGGGCAGAAGCACGCCTCGGCATCTCCCCCGAAGATTTCACAAAATGGATCGCCGAGACAAGGAATCCAAGTCTGCCGAAAAAGTGAAAAGAACACCTCCCCCGTTGAACCCTATGAACCCATAGAACCCACCAAACCCATTTAAGGAAAAATGATTCAATCAGCATTTCCCTAGTCACCCATGACAAGAAAGGCATCCCCATGACCCACGATTTCATCTACCATAACCCCACCAAAGTCTACTTCGGAAACGGCATGCTCGCCCACCTTCCCGAAGAAATCAGCCGCCTCGGTAGCCGCGTCCTCCTCATCACCGGCGGCAACTCCGCCAAAAAGAGCGGCCTCTTCGACAAAGTCCTCGCAGAAATCAGCAAAGTCAATGTCGACTGCTACGGCCTCTCCGGCGTCAAGCCAAATCCCGAGATCGGCCTCGTCCGCGAAGGCATCCGCCTCGTACGCGAAAAACGCCTGGACCTCATCCTCGCCCTCGGCGGAGGCTCCGTCCTCGACACCGCCAAAGTCATCGCAGGCAGCGCCCCCTACGACGCCGACCCCTGGGACCTCATCCGAAACCGCGCCGCCATCGATACCGCCCTCCCCCTCATCACCATCCCCACCATCGCCGCGACCGGCTCCGAAATGAATGCCAGCGCCGTCATCACCAACCCCGAGACCGAAGAAAAATACGGCTGGACCGCCCAGGCCTTCCGCCCCTCCGTCTCCTTCCTCTGCCCCGAAAACACCTACACCGTCCCCGCCTATCAGACCGCCTGCGGCTCCGCCGACATCCTCTCCCACATCATGGAAGTCTACTTCCAGAAAGAAGAGACCTTCCCCGCCACCGAAGCCTACATGGAAGCCATGATGCGCTCCGTCATGAAAGACGCCCCCATAGCCATGGCTGACCCCGCCAATGAAGACGCCCGTGCAAACCTCCTCTGGACCGCCTCCTGGGCCATCAACGACTTCATCGACAGCGGCCATGCCGTCTCCTGGACCTGCCACGGCATCGAGCACGAACTCTCCGCCCACTACGACATCACCCACGGCCTCGGCCTCGCCATCCTCACCCCCGCCTTCCTCACCTACGTCCTGGACGAAACCACCGCCCCCCGCATCGCCCGCTTCGCCGTAGGCGTCATGGGCGTCTCCCCCAAAGGCAAAGACACCATCAAGATCGCACAGAAAGGCATCAAACGCCTGCGGAAATACTTCAAGAAACAGCTCCGCCTCCCGACCACTCTCACAGAGATCGGCATCGACGACACCCGCTTTGCCGAAATGGCCGAAAAGACCATCGCATGGAAGGGCGCCAAAGACGGCCTCCTCCACGGCTTCACCACCCTCTCCGCCAAAGACCTCGAAGAAATCTATCGTCTCGCCCTGTGAGTGCCCGCCGCTGGTAAAGCACACCGCCCCCTCAAGCCCCGACAAAAAGGATTACACCAAAACAGAAAAAAGGGAATGACCAATGCGGAGCTGATGGAAAAAGGCGGCTTTAGTGATAACATTATTACCCGATGAAAGGGTAACAACTATATAGCCTTAGAGAACATCGAAAGAATTTGCTGTACCCTCGATTGTGGCGTTGACGATATTCTGGAATTTATACCGAACGAAAAGGAGAAGGAAAACCATGGTTGATACAAAGAAAGAGCAAGAACGTGACGAACTGCATCGTGCGATATGGGCAATCGCTGATGAACTTCGTGGTGCCGTTGACGGCTGGGATTTTAAGAACTATGTTCTTGGCACCATGTTTTATCGCTATATCTCCGAGAACCTGACCAACTACATCAATGCCGGAGAACAGGAAACCGGAAACGATGACTTTGATTATGCCAAAATGTCCGATGCCGATGCAGAAGAAGCTCGTGAGGGCTTAGTAGAAGAAAAAGGCTTTTTCATGCTTCCTTCGGAGCTTTTCTGTAATGTAAACAAGGAATCCGACAACGATGAAACCCTGAACGAAACCTTGGAGCGTGTATTCAACCATATTGAAAGTTCTGCAAAAGGTTCTTCTTCTGAAAGCAGCTTCGCCGGACTGTTCGATGATTTTGATGTAAACAGCAACAAGCTCGGCTCTACCGTTGCAAAGAGAAATGAACGCCTTGCAAAACTTCTGCATGGTGTAGCGGATATGAACCTTGGCGATGTAAAGGATCACGATATTGATGCCTTTGGCGATGCCTATGAATATCTGATGACCATGTACGCATCTGGGGCAGGAAAATCCGGCGGTGAGTTCTTTACTCCTGCTGATGTTTCCGATTTCATACCGCTGGCGATTTCAGGCAAGCGAGATTATTCTCTTAAACGCAAGAAAAAAGCACATCCAAGGGCGATTGGTCATAGGGATAACTTAAAAAGCTATAATTTGACCGACCATCTTCAAGCGGTGCAAGCAAAGAGAGCCACACAGTAGGTACCATTCCTGCTGTGTGGCTCTCTTTATTATTTAGATTAGTTATCCATGAAATGCTGCAACAACGGCATCCTTAAGTTTTTGAAACACGCCACGGTTAGCCAGGTCCTCTTCGACATTCTTCTTATGTTTTTTATAAACATATTCCTCAATGTCTTTCTCTGTCATACAATCCAAAAGCATAACACTGCCCAGCTTAGATAAAAGTTTTGCAACCTCGGCATATACTTTTCCGTTCTCTTTCCATTTTGGATAATCGGACAAAACACGCTTTTCTGCCTTTAATGCACCTAAGACGATCATTTTTTCACTGGAGAAGGAACGCCAAGTTAATTCTCTGAAACGAAGTGAATTTTCAACAACAAATTTTGTTAGTTCATATGGATCTGCAAGTGTTTCGTCTACAGACAGAGCCACACGGAAGTAGCAACGAGACAAAACGCCAAAAAACAGTCCTCGCCGCTTACCCTGTGTCAAAAGCCAGTGATCCTTAAAAATAGACGAGCCTTTCGTTACAGGCATATATTTGAGCGCCGTCTGATACCCTATCTCAAAGTTCATCCAGCACCAGAATCTTTCATCAGAAAGTACATAGAGAGGCAGATGCTTCAAGCGTTCATACAGTAAGATAGAGTTGTATAAGTCGGTTTCGCGGTCTTTATCGTCCTTGGGAACACGTAGTACAAATTCATCTATCTCATATTTTTTTGTTATCCACAGATCCCCGGTAAAAAAGTCCTTTAGCCATGCGGAGTTGTCTGAATTTTCGATAAGTTTTCCAGTAACGTAATCTGTATTAGCCTTTAGCGTTGCTAAGGCATCATCCGTCATGTATTTGATGTGGATTTTACTCATCAGTCTTCGCCCTCCTCATCTTGGATACCGCTACCACCGAGAAGCATATTGTCAAAGTCTTGCAGTGCGTTACAGGTACCACTATTAAGCACTGTCTGCGCTAACTCCAGTTTATTCATGGCCTCAAAGTCTTCGAAAGAAAAGACTGCACCATTTTTTCGCCTATAACTGATGCATACGGCATTAAACCATGAGTATTCGTCCAGAATTTCATCAAGAGAAAAATATCTTCCGTTAATATCCTCTAGGCACCATGATAACGCTGGGATTGCTATCATAGAAAACGCAATGTTGTTGTACTCACGCTTCGATTTGATATTTTCATAGCATCTATAGTATGCAGCCGGGAGTCTTATGATGATTTTTTTGTTATCATAAGAGCAGTTCATTACATCATTATTGTCTTCCACTTTGACCACGGTGAAAATGGATGCGACTTTGTCATCCTCAGTCGGGTCAAGCTCTATCTTGAATTTAAATCCATCATCAACTGCGAGTATGTCGAATTTGTCAATATCAAAAGAGTAGCCTGTGTACTCTTCTATAAAGCCGGAGCTCTTGAAACCCACAATATCCTCTGTGGCGTACAAATAACAGGAGGCAACAACATTTCCGTTGATTGCGTGGGCTGATACATGAAGGTCATACGGTGCGCTACTAATGTCAAATCTGCTTCTATATACCGATGCTGAGCATTCAACAATAAATGCGCCACGAAGTTTTCCTTGCGCCAAAAGAGCTACCAATGTTTCATCAGTAACAGTATAGTGCAGATTTTTAAACACGACCTCCCCATTTTTTACAATTGGGGCATCGTTTTCATCTACCTCAAACTCTACATGGAAAGTTGATTCAGGAACATAATCTGAGAGTTCTTTGCTCCTGTTCAGTACAGGATAAGGGAATATTCTATTACCGATATGCATTCAAAATCACCTCACTAGCAAACATCTCATGACTGTCAACAGAATAGGAAATTTTATATGTTTTTCCTTTTTCAATTTTCATTCCGACAATCTTGCCATCAACAACTGTGCATTCGGTACCGTCAATAGAGGCCGAAGTAATGTCAATCGGGTATTTATCTGCCGCTTCACCACAAAGACGAATTGCAAATTCGCAGTCATTTTCATCATACTGAGAAGTGAAGATGCAATCATATCTGCCGTCTGCCTTATTGGTTACCACGGTACGATAGCGCATACCACTAAGCGGTACCTTTTTCAGCACCGGACTTTTACCAGGACCGACCTCTTTGTCGTCTTTCGGCTCCGCTTTTGGTGCAGGATTCGGCCGCGGCTTAGGCTTCTGCTTTTTCTTCGGTTTCTTTCCCGGTTCCCCATCGTCAACAAGTTCTCCTTGCCCAAATTCATAGGTTTCTCCTGCTTCCCCAGCCTTTTCGGTTTTTGGGGTCTGGGCCTTTACTGGAGCTATCGATTTTACAGATACCTGTTCGCTGGAGATCGGACTGCCCGCAACACTGCCCATCTCCTCCTGCGAGGGAAGGAACTCTCCTGCACCCTCAACATCTGTTGATTCACTAGAACTCTCACGTAAAACAGCCTGTATAAACTCCTTTACCTGAGTTTCCAGAGCTTTTTTCTTTGCACGAGTAATGCGCTTTTCTTCAGGAAAATCATTCAAGCGTTTGATTTCCCAGTCTGTATGCTGTGGGTTTTCAATGGCTCGGAGCTTTTTATTCAATTCATTATCGTGTATGATGCAGAGGGCAGAGAACGGCAGGAATGCACCGGGATTGATATGTGTAATTTTCATATAAGGGTAACGCACCATAACACAGTGCTTTGTTGCATTTCCTTCGTCCTGCTGACCATACTGCTTCAAACGAACAGTAACGGAACTATCTTCATCAATTTGAAGCTCCTGAACAGTAACAGTTTCATCATCCTGCAGAAGCTCATACTGAGCGCGGATTTCACGCAGCTCAGTTTTTGTACGCTCAGCCTGAAATTCGTCGCTATAAATGATCTCTTTTACCGTTTTCTGATTGACAACCGTACCTTCAACAACGACCTCGAGGTCGCCACGCATCACTGCGACCATAAAGCTTTCGAGAACTTTTGCGATAATATCGCTCTGCCACCCTTTGGTATTATTGAAGCCGATGATATAGACATCGGTGCCGAAATCATTTTCGTCACGCGCAAAGTCTTTATCTAAGCGCAGCTCTTCAAGAATAGGACGGTTTTTCTCGCTTACCCCGTAGTAGCCGATTCCTATTGTAAGTAAATCTGGATCACCAGATACAGGGGTCGAGCGCAGTTTACTGATGCCAATGTGAGCACAAGAGCCATCATTTGCCCGAGTAGAATAAAATACAGTATTTGTAGTGCTTACAACAAAAGACGCAAACTTTCCAATTCCCTTCGAACCGCCGCTACCAGCTCCTTTATCACTCACACCAGATCCTTTGGTTAAATTATAGAATGGAGTGCTCCGTTCATTGGTTTTTGCACCAACAACACCAGTGGTGTGGAAGTCACTGACGCGTAAGCATGTAATAATCTGTTTACCAACGCTCTTCTTCAGTGCTTTTAGAGCGGGCCGCTCTTTCGGGGAATCCTTTTTATACTCATAGCAGGCGTCAATTTGCGCTGCCAAGGTTTCAATACCAGGAATATCCTCTCGAGCGACCGTGAAAAGTTTGAATTCAACACGAACAGGCTTTTCGCCGTATGCAGCATCGATGGAATTCTGACAGATTTCTCTGGCGAGAGAAGATACAGGATCTTTTTTGAACATTTCCATGTCACTTGTATCCAGACCATTTTCGCTTGTGTAGTTATTATCAGGGAATCTCCACATCTGATCAGCCATATATAAAACCTCCTCAGAGTCTAAACTTTTTCTTTTTAGGTCCGCTTTCAGCAAAGCGCTTTCTTTGGTTATCCAGTTCCTCTTGGATCGCCGAAAACATAGCTTCGATTTGTTCTGGCGTATATTCATAGTATGAGGTATTGGAAAGATTACCTAGCAGCGAAATGCTCGCTATGATCTTATTCGTTCTGGATTCCGCAATTCGAACGAAATTTGCTTTCTTATCTACAGCCACTATTCGACACCTCCTGTGTGATTATGATATCATTTTGCAAAATGTATGTCAAACATTTCTAAAATATTTTCATAATATTTTTCGTATATTCTTAAAACAATGGGATTCCTCATCCAATGCTACATTCTTGGTTCTTCGATCAAATTTGCGAAATTCTCTTCCATTTTTACGTTATCCATGGTATAGTATGTTTTTAAGTACACAAGCGAAGAAAAAGAGGTGAACTAAGTGCAGCAGACAAAGCTAAAGCCTATTCTGAAATGGGCCGGTGGCAAGACACAGCTCTTGGATGAGATCTCACACGCTTATCCAGATGGCTTTGGCGATACAAGCCGCCGATATGCTGAACCTTTTGTTGGCGGTGGTGCTGTCCTTTTTGACGTTCTTTCAAAATATGAACTTGATGAGGTTTATATCAGCGATGTCAATGCTGAGTTAATTAATATGTACTTGGTAGTTAGGGATCAGGCTGAAGAGCTAATCTCTATTTTGACGGCTTACCAAGACGAATATCATGCTTTAGATGATGAAGGGCGAAAGGTCTACTACTACGGCAAGCGAGACGAATTCAATAGGCTCATTGCTAATGGTCAAAGTAAAGTAGGTGTATCAAGTGCCGCACTTTTTATATTTTTGAACCGCACTTGTTTTAATGGACTATATCGTGCTAATAGGAGCGGGTTATTTAATGTTCCAAAGGGGAATCAGGTTAACCCTCTTATCTGCAATCCTGCAAATATTCGAGCCGTATCCACAGCATTGTCCAAAGTCCAAATAGTATGCGGTGATTATAGTGCTTCGAGAGAGTTCATTGACAAAAGCACTCTTGTTTACCTTGATCCCCCATATCGTCCGCTGAAGGGTCGAGATAGCTTTATCTCTTACACGGAGACAGAATTTGATGATAGTTGTCAACGAGAGCTTGCTGGTTTTATTGAAGAAATGGATTCACGCGGCGCATATATTATCCTGAGTAATTCTGACCCAAAGAATGTCGATCCAGATGATGACTTCTTTGAGGAAATGTATGCTGACTACGATGTGCAGCGTATCAATGCAAAGCGGAGGATCAATCGTAATGCTGATCACCGTGGATACATAACAGAGTTATTAATAAAAAACTACTAATAAATATTGATATGATCCCCCTGAAGCAGACAAGGTAAATAACCAAACTGCTTTAGGGGGATTTTTTATGGCTAAAAGGAAACATTCAGCAGATTGGATGCTTGCCAGAGTGAGAGAATATCTTTCCGGCAAAGGATCTTACCGACAAATCGCCAGAGCGAATGGGATATCCGTGCAGAGTCTTCGTGGCTGGGTAAGGAAATACGAGAAACAGGGCGAGGCCTCTTTCATGGATAGAGCTGGAAACGCAAGCTACAGCAAGGAATTCAAGGTAAGCTGCGTCCTTGCCGTGCTACGTGGCGAGGGCAACGTTGACGACCTCGTAGCAAAATACAACATTTCAAGCCGTTCCGTTCTCCGGCACTGGATGAAGCAGTATAATGACCATATAGAACTTAAGGACTACGATCCAAAACGGGAGGTCTATATGGCAGGAGCAAGAAAGAAAACATCGCTTTCGGAGCGCAAGGAGATTGTGGAGTATTGTCTATCGCATGGCAAGAACTACAAGGACACCTCCGCGCGCTATGACGTTTCCTGCAGTCAGGTATACGATTGGGTGAGGAAATACGTCGCTGACGGGGAAACTGGCCTTATTGACCGGCGCGGACATTATAAAACCGACGAAGAAGTTAACGAGATGGAACGCCTCCGGCGTGAGAACCGGCGCTTGAAACGGCAGCTTGAGGAACAGGAGAGGCTGGTCTATTTCTTAAAAAAATTGAAAGGCCTGGAAGGAAGGTGAAACTCGGCAGGCTGCGCCATGCCATAACCTATGAAGCAATCCAGCAGTGCCACGCAGAAAAGGGCTGGGGCATTTGCTGGCTGTGTGGTCAGGTCGGTATTACGAGAGCATCCTATTATCAATGGCTGAAGCGAGATGTCCCAAAAGCGGAAAAAGAAAACGAGATCATCGCCCAACTGATCCAAGAGTATGATGAACGATTCCACCACATCCTGGGCTATCGGCGCATGACTGATTGGATCAATCGCCTGAACCACACGCATTACAGCAGGAACCGCATTCATCGACTCATGAAGGAGCTCAATATCCATTCCGTGATCCGGTGCAAGAAGGCAAAATACAGAAGGGTCACACCAGAAGCCACATCAGAGAACATCCTTCACAGGGATTTTCTGGCAGAACGACCGAACCAGAAGTGGGCAACGGACGTGACAGAATTCAAATGGTACGAAGGATCAGCTGTCAAAAAGCTCTATTTGAGCGCCATCCTCGATCTCTATGACCGGTCGATTGTCGCCTACGTCATAAGCGGACACAATGACAACAAGCTGGTATTTGACACATTTGAACAGGCAATTCGCAAAAATCCGGAAGCACACCCGCTGTTCCACAGTGACAGGGGGTTCCAGTATACCAGTAAAGCGTTCCAGTTCAAGCTCTCGAATCAGGGTATGGAGCAATCCATGTCCCGCGTTGGGTATTGCATCGATAATTGCCCAGTGGAAGGGTTCTGGGGAATTGTGAAGACAGAGAGGTATTCCCTGAATAAGTTCAGTAGCTGCGACGAGCTGCATTCGGCCATCGACCAATACGTCCATTTTTACAATATTTGAGGCTATCCCACCTCTCGTATCGTCATCCCGAGCGCAGCCGAGGGATCTTTGTTGCTGCGGCTTTCACTATTCTCTGTGCTATGCCCCTTGCATGAGACACCGTATCCCACATTCTTGGAGTATCAGGCTTCCCGATTCTGTTCACACGCATACACTGTTTTACCGCAAACGAAAAAGATTTCTCGCTAACGCTCGAAATGACACGCGGGGTAGGGGCGACTCGCATTGTCTTTCACACCTCCAGAAATGTCGGGCAAACTAAAAAGACCAATCGAATAATTGATTGGTTCTTTCCCTCTAAGAGTAAGCAAAAAGCACATCCAGATGGATGTCCTTTCATGTTAATCAGCAGCTTGTTCCTCCCGGCGATTCCAGCCAACCAAGAATGTAAGACAAAGCAAAAAGGACCAACCATTTACATGATTGGTTCTCTTCATGTTAATCAGCAGCTTCCTATCCTCCCGGGCCGCTTCCAGCCAAGTACTTTCGGCGT
>CAVBQN010000045.1:0-14589 GCA_963597545.1 Fusicatenibacter saccharivorans | reverse complement strand
AGCATTGTGTACACTCAGGAAAACGGTCGATGAATCTATTGGAGTGACTAGTGACTAGTGACTAGTGACTAGTGACTGGTGACTGGTGACTGGTGACTAGTGACTGGTGACTAGTCACTAGCTACTAGTCCCTAGTCACTAGCTACCAGTCACTTTATTCCCTAGACCATCCGCGTAGAATGGTGTACAATAGGGGCGTTGTTTATCGAAACCCTCGTGTTTCCTGAATCAGCATTTCTCTGACTATCGCTGGGAATGACAGCGCGAGAGCGGTTGATGTTTGAAATGATTAGTCACCAGCAACGCCCAATCCCTAATCCCCAGTCACTAGTCACTTATATATAAGGAGACATACATTCATGCATGAACTTTTTGACTGGATTTATTCCATCGTCGTGGCGCTTTTCATCGCCATGATTATTCACATTTTCCTCTTCGTCCCGACAAAGGTGTCAGGGCAGTCGATGTACCCGACGCTGAATAATGGCGAGTACCTCATCGTATCGAAGATCAGCCACGTTTTCCGTGAGACGCCGGAGTATGGGGACATCGTCATCATTGACAGCCGCACGCATCGCGAACGCTCCTGGATGGACGATCTGGAAGAACCGATGAAGAACTACATCGCCATTTTTGACCGCTTGAGCCGTGAGCACAATGTCTGGGTGAAGCGCGTCATCGGCAAGGGCGGTGACACGCTGGCATTCAAGGAAGGCCATGTATGGCGCAATGGCGAGAAGCTGGATGAACCATACATCAATGAACCGATGGAATTCTCCATGGACGGCTCCTATACAGTGCCGGAGGGGACGGTCTTCGTCATGGGAGACAACCGGAACCACAGCTCGGACAGCCGCTTCATCGGACCCGTGCCCGTGGATCATGTCCTCGGTAAGGTTGCGATCCAGTTTTGATCGGTATTCTTTGGAAGCCGCTCTCTGCAAAGAGGGCGGTTTTATCGTGGGGAGAGTGACTAGGGAAACACTGATTAAATCTGACTCTGAGATTTAATCAGCGTTTCCCTAGTATTGCGATTTGTCAACTTCTGGACTGAGTGAGAAGTGCTGGAAGGGGCGCAAAATTCATATAGCGCCACAGTCCCCCTCATCATATAAAACCCCGCGGCGCTTCCATGCTTTTATGCGCCGCATGTTCCTCGTTGAGCCTCAAGCTATTTGAGAATTTCCTCGTTGCGTGAATGTTATGAATTTGTTAAAATGTAAAACAACTATAAAAGAAAAGTACCGCACGAGATAGGATTTTCTTCCATGGGAAAGCGGCGTAAGAAGGGCACGAGGCACATATGAAAAAGGATAATAGCGATCAGTACGCAAGAAGAGCCATACGCGGGCTCTTCTTGTTGTGCTTATGGGCGTTCTGTCTCTTGCTGCCGGTGTCCGTCTGCCGCGCAGAGGGAAAGGTGGTGCGTGTCGGTTCTTTCGAAGATACCTTCAATTACGTCGATCAGAATGGCGTGCGCCGCGGCTATGGCTATGAGCTCATGCAGAAGATCGCCGGCTATACGGGCTGGACTTTTGAGTATGTGAACTGCAACTGGATGAACTGTTTCGAGAAACTCGAAAATGGTGAGATCGACATCATGGGGGATATTTCCTACACGGATGAGCGCGCAGAGAAGATGCTTTACTCTGATATGCCGATGGGGGAGGAGAAGTACATCCTGTATGCAGATCTGGAAGCATCGGGAATCCGTCCTTCTGAGCTGTCTACCATCAATGGACGGCATGTCGGTACGCTTCTGGGATCGAAAACTGAGATGATGCTGACGGCATGGGAAAAGAAGCATGGCATTGAGACGACGCATTCGAATACTTCCAATTTTGATGAAGTGAATCGGAAGCTCGCGGCGCATGAGATCGACTGTTTTGTTTCCCTAGAGCAGCCTTTCTGGAAAGAGCAGGGGATTTCCCGTATTGATATGATCGGGAAATCAGATATTTATTTTGTAATAAACAAAAATCGGGCGGACATCAAGAAGGAACTGGATGAGCGCATGCGGCAGCTCGAGGAGGATGATCCTTTCTTTCTGGCGGATCTGTACAAGCAGTACTTTTCTTTTGACACAAAGCCTGTACTGACGGGAGAAGAACAAAACTGGGTCAATGAGCATGGCGCGATCCGCATCGGCTATCTGAAGGATGAGCCGGGCGTCAGCGTGATGGATCCAGTCACGGGGAAAAAGGGCGGCGTGCTGTATGACTACATGGAGTACGCGGATGACTGTCTGGGAAATCAGCATCTGGATTTCGAGCCCATCGAGATAGAGAGCCGCGCTGCATTGACAGAAGCATTGCAGACGGGCAAGATCGATATGATTTTCTGTGCAAGCAGCAACCCGAATGCCGGAGAAGAAAAAGGGATCGCTTTCACAAATACCGCATGGACATACAATCTCTTCGCCGTCACCGAAAAAAAGCCTTTTGAGGAGACGGCGGCGAATCGCGTGGCGCTGCTGCAAGATGATCTGCCGATCCAGCGGCATATTGAGCATTATTATCCACAGTGGACGATCATCCCGTGCAGGTCTGTAGAAGAGGCCAGAAAAAAGACAGTGAGAGGAGAGGCCGACTGCTTCGTCACGGGTGCCCGGCAGGCGGTGAAATACACAGAAAGAAATGCACTCTACAGCACCCCGCTTTCCAGACCACTGGAGATCTCCTTCGGCGTGAAAAGCGGACAGCCCCAGCTGCTTTCAGTCTTGAATAAGACACTGAAGGCGATGCCGATAGGTATGCTGTCAAGCTCCTTCTCCATGCATGAAAATGCAGAAAATAAGGTGACACTCGAAGACTATATCAAGGACAATCTGCTGCTCTTTTCCGCCAGCTTTCTTCTAGTCACTCTGCTGATTCTATCCATTATCATCCTGCTCCTGCAGAAGGCCAGAAAAGCGGAGCATGCTGCCAGAGCGGCAGCTGGGAAGGCAAAGGATTTGAATGAGAAGCTCCAGATCGCGGTCGAAAAAGCCGAAGGAGCAAATCGCGCGAAGACGAATTTCCTGAGTAACATGTCCCATGACATCCGCACACCGATGAATGCCATCCTTGGCTATAACCAGCTCATGCGGAAGAAACTGACCGATCCGCAGCTCATCGACTACCAGAGAAAGATCGAGCAGTCAGGAAGCCTCCTGCTCTCTATCATCAATCACGTACTCGATATGTCGCACATCGAGAGCGGAAAGCTCAAGGTTGACGAGAATGTCGAAGTGATGGAGACGATCCTCGATGAAACCTATGGCGTCTTTGCTTCAGAAGCAGCAAAGAAAGAAATACGGATGAAGAAGACCATCGCCGTCGAGCATCGCTCTCTTATATGTGATGGGACGAAGATCCGGGAAATCTTTGTCAATCTCATCAGCAATGCAGTCAAGTATACGCCTCGCGGCGGCTCAGTCTCAGTGACTGTCACTGAACTTCCGTGCGAGAGGAAAGGCTTTGCAAGGATCCAGACAGTCGTCACGGATACCGGCATCGGCATGAGCAAAGAGTATCTTCCGACCATTTACGACACTTTCTCCCGTGAACGCAATACTACGATGGGAAAGGTCGCCGGTACAGGGCTTGGCATGGCGATCGTGAAAGAGCTTGTCACGATGATGGGCGGTACCATTGAAGTCAAAAGTGAGCTCGGGAAGGGCACCACCTTCACCGTCACGCTTGATCACAGGATCGCAGAGGATGGCTGTGACATGAGGAAGGAAATAGCGAGTGAGGAGACTTGTGCGGAAAGTCTCGCCGGTCTTCCTATCCTTTTGGCGGAGGACAATGACCTCAATGCAGAAATCGCGATGACACTTCTTGAGGAAGCGGGACTGAAAGTCGACCGCGCAGCCGATGGCATCCAGTGCGTCAGCCGCATAGAGAAAGAACCCGCCGGCACCTACGCCCTCATCCTGATGGACATCCAAATGCCGAATATGGATGGCTACAAGGCGACAGAGACCATCCGACAGCTGCCGGATCCAAAGAAAGCGGCCATCCCGATCATTGCCATGACTGCGAATGCCTTCGAAGAAGACAGGAAGATGGCACTCGCCAAAGGCATGAATGGGTATATCGCCAAACCGATCGATCCTGCCAAGATGCTTGCTGCCATGCAGGATGTGATAGAGAAATAGAATCAGCCGCCCGGTGCGAGAGACTTCTCGCACCGGGCGGTTTTTGCTTTTGGGGACAATGGGCTATAGGGAGATACATGAGAAGGATCTATTTTGTGAAACGTGTTTCCAAATCTCTCTGAATGAAAATATGAAATCTATATGAATGGAAACCGGAAATCTTATAGAATGGAAATTCAAAATCTCACTGAATGGAATTGCAGAATCTTACTGAATGGCATATAATACGACTATAGGAGGATCGCTATGGACAAACAGAAATACATGCCGCGGCTGATAGACAAGAAGGTCGAGACGTATCTCAAAACCTTCGGCGCACTTTGCATTGAGGGACCGAAGGGGTGTGGGAAGACGTGGACATCCGCCTACCACTGCAAAAGTGAGATTCTGCTCGGAAACCCGGAAGGCAATTTCCAGAACAGGCGGCTTGCTGAGATGTCGCCTTCGCTTGTTCTTTCTGGAGAGCATCCGCGCCTGATCGATGAATGGCAGGAGGTACCGCCGCTTTGGGATGCGGTGCGCTATGCGGTCGATGAGACGGGGGGAAAAGGGCAGTTCATCATGACGGGTTCGGCCACGCCGAACCACAAAGGCATCATGCACAGCGGTGCAGGGCGTATCGCACGCCTCCGTATGCGTCCGATGTCACTCTACGAAGCGGGCTTTTCTTCTGGCGATGTCTCGCTGGAAAAACTCTGCGAAGGACAGCTTACGCCCGAGCTCACTGGCGAGGTGGGACTTCCACGACTCATCGAGTACATTCTGCGCGGGGGCTGGCCTGGGAGTATTGACCTGCCGCTTGCGGAAGCCTCCCTGCTTCCCAAAGAGTACGTGAAAGCTATCGTCGAAGATGATGTGTACCGCATGGATGGCATCAAAAGAGATACGAATAAGATGCGCCTCTTGCTGCGATCGCTGGCGCGTAACGAAAGCACGACGGTGACGAACCGCACGCTAAAAAATGATGTGAAGGAAATCGATGATGAAGACATCGATGCGAATACCATCAATGAGTACCTGAATATTTTTGAGCGGCTTTTCCTCATCAATAACCAGAAGCCATTTGCCGCGTCTGTGCGTTCATCTGTCCGCATCAAGCAGGCAGTGAAGCGTCACTTCGTCGACCCGTCTATCTCGGCGGCGCTCCTTGGTGTCACGTCTTCCTCTCTTTTGAACGATCTAGAGACACTGGGCCTCCTCTTCGAGGCGCTGTGTGAGCGTGACTTGCAGATTTATGCTGACGCTTTCGGTGGATCGCTGTATCATTATCAGGACTACAAGAACCGCGAGATCGATGCGGTGGTAGAGTGCCCGGATGGCGAGTGGTGCGCTTTTGAAATCAAGCTCGGTGCGAACCAGATCGATGCAGCCGCCGAAGGGCTCTTGAGACTCAAGGCGGAATTTGAGGCAGATCCGAGGGGCAGGCCGCCGAAGGTGCTCTGCGTCCTCTGCGGCCTTTCGAATGCTGCCTACCAGCGTCCCGACGGCGTCTTCGTCGTTCCATTGACGGCGCTGAGAGATTGATAGTTGTTAGTTGAAGGAGAAACACTATGATTACCGGAGATATCAAACATTTGGAAGACTACAAGAAACAGCTGCCGACATTCATCTACGAGTGCCTGAAAGAAGTCGCGGCATTTGATTTCACTGCGGTGCCTGACGGAAAGTACAAAATCAATGGCTGCGATATGGGCGTGGAGTCGCCTGTGACAGAGCCGGCGGCGGATAGAAAGCTGGAAGGTCATAAGAAAATGATCGATATCCAGTATGAAGTGGAAGGCGAAGAAGAATGGCTCGGCGTGGAGACGATCTTCGAAGCGGGAGAGTGCATCGAGAGTTATCCGGAGCGTGACCTCTATTTCTATGAGTCTTCGCCCAAAGGGGAGTCGAAGGTGTACTTTGAGACAGGCCGTTTCGCCGTCTTCTTCCCCGAAGACCTCCATCGCCCGCTCTGCCAGGGAGAAAGCGGCAGCCGGCAGCTTCGCAAAGCTGTCGTGAAGGTGCCGGTGGAATGGGTGAGTGTGAAATAGAAGTCAGGGGTCAGAGGTGACTGGTGATTGCAGAAAACTGAGCGAACCTCTTCTTGACTTACAGTCAACTCTTTGCTATGATAGACTATATTCGATTACTAGCGATTTCTACAGTACCGCACGATGAAGGTGGTATGTGTAAGGGGGCAGAGTATGAAGTATAAAAAAATTTTGGCAGCTGCCATGGCGGCAGGCTTTTTGCTTTCCGCCGGCATGATGACCGGCGGATGCGGGTCGGCCAAACAGCAGCAGGGGCAGCAGCAGGCGATGAAGGTCACGACTTTCAAACCGTTCAAGTCGGACACGCCGATCCAGAGAGAGTATGCCGGCTCCATCATGGCATTGCAGGAGGTGCCGGTCCGCTCGAAAGTATCCGGTACAGTCATGGAAAAATACGTCAAAGGCGGTGACCATGTCACAGAAGGGCAGCCGCTCTTCCGCCTTGATACGCGCACTTATTCGTCCTCTCTGGCAGCCGCAGAGGCGCAGGTCGCGCAGGCTTCGGCTACCTATGAAAATGCGAAGCGCGATCTGGCCCGCTATGAGCAGCTGATTGCGACGGGGGCGATTTCCCGTCAGGCCTATGATGCACAGAAGGCAGCGACAGAGTCCTATCAGGCCGTCGTCGAAGCAGCCCAGTCGCAGGCAGCGATCGCATCGGATAATCTTTCCGATACCATCGTGACAGCGCCCTTCACAGGGACTCTCTCCATGGATGATGTGAATATCGGTACCTTCGCTTCGGCAGGACAGACCCCGCTCGTCACGATTTCCTCGGCAGATCCGCTGTATGTTCAGTTTGATATGTCAGAAAGCGAATACCTCTCGCTCACCAAGAATAAGAGCGGCACAGAGACGCTCGGGGATGCCCTGAAGCTGCGCCTTGCTGATGGCTCCATCTATCAGGAAACGGGCAAGATCGTCCAGATCAATCCGGGACTGACCGGCGGGCAGCTGACCATGAAGGCAGCCTATGCAAATCCGGATAACCTGCTCGTACCGGGCATGTACGCGACGGTCGTTTCTGATGCAGAGATCGCCAAGGGCAGCATCCTGGTACCGACCAAGGCATTAGTACAGCTCCTGAACCGCGATATGCTCGATGTCGTCGTCGACGGCAAGGTCCAGCAGAAGGCGGTCAAGCTCGGCGCGACCTATGGCATCTATACCATCATTGAAAGCGGCATCGATGAAAATGATGAAATCATCGTCGAAGGCCAGAATAAGGTCCGTGTCGGACAGGCAGTCGCTCCGGAAGAAACCACGCGCGAGGCTTTGGAACAGGCGGCGATCAAGGCCGTTTCTGTACAGCATGGCACGGCAGATGCTAAGAAATAAGGGGAGGAGCTATGGCAAATTTCTTTATTAAACGCCCTATCTTTGCTATCGTCGTGGCTCTTGTCATCACGATCGCCGGGGCACTCTGTATTTTCTCACTGCCGATCGACCGCTATCCGAAGATCACGCCGCCGCAGGTCTCTGTCCATGCGACCTATCCGGGCGCTGACTCTGAGGTCGTAGCGCAGACGGTGGCCGAGGTCATAGAAAAGAATGTCGTCGGTGCCGAGGGCTTCGATAATATGTCTTCGACATCGAATTCGAATGGCTCCTATTCACTTTCCGTCCAGTTCCTGACGGGGACGGACTCGGATATGGCGACCATCCGTGTGCAGAATGGCGTCACGGCTGCGGATGCCGGGCTTCCTGATACAGTCCGCTCCATCGGTGTCACCACGAAGAAATCTTCGGGGGACATGGCACTCGTCGTCGGTCTGCTTTCGCCGAATGGCACTTACGATGACGTCTTCCTGAAGAACTATTTCTCCATGAACTACCTGGATGAGCTGAAGTCCATCAAGGGCGTCGGCAACGTACAGGAATTCGGTTCTGACTTCGCGATGCGTATCTGGATGGATCCGACGAAGATGTCGCAGAACAAGATCACCGCGAGCGAGGTCATTGCTGCCGTTTCTGCGCAGAACAAGCAGATCGCGGCTGGCAACATTTCCAGTGCGCCTGTCGATCAGAATGCTTCCTTCCAGTACATCATCACGGCGAAGGGCCGTCTCGTGACGGAAAAGGAATTCGGAGATATCGTCCTTCGCACCAATGATGACGGCTCCATGCTCCGCCTGAAGGATGTGGCCCGTATCGAGCTCGGCGCGAAGGACTACAGCTTCATTTCCCGTGCGGCAGGACAGGAGTCGGCGATTCTCGCCTTCTCTCTGACCGATGATGCGAATGCGCTGGAAACGCTGGGTGCGATCAAGGAAAAGCTCAAAGAAGATGCGAAGAGCTTCCCGGATGATATGACCTATGTCATCTGCGCGGATAACACGGACTTCATCTATGCCTCCATCAAGGAAGTCATGCATACCTTCGTCGAAGCGCTCCTCATCGTAGCACTGATCGTGTACATTTTCCTGCAGAACTGGAGATCCACACTCATCCCGATGATCGCGGTCCCCGTATCGCTCTTGGGTACGTTTGCCTCCTTCCTGCTTCTCGGATTCACCATCAATACCCTGACGCTTTTCGCGATGGTTTTGGCCATCGGGCTGGTCGTCGATGATGCGATCGTCGTCATCGAAGCCGTCGAGTATGAAATGCGCTACAACAACCTTGGTCCGAAAGAGGCGACTGTCGCTGCGATGCAGAAGGTACAGAGCCCGGTTATCGGCGTCGCAGTCGTTCTGGCTGCGGTTTTCGTACCGGTCGCTTTCCTTGGCGGGATCATGGGTATCCTGTACAAACAGTTTGCTCTCACCATTGCGGTCTCTGTCCTGATTTCTGCTTTCGTCGCGCTGTCTCTGACTCCGGCTCTCTGCGCCGGCCTCTTGAAGCCGCCGAAGAAGCAGAATAGGAAAAACTTCCTCGATCGATTCTGGGATAAATTCAATGATGGCTTCGACCGTATGGTAGAAATCTATGGGGCGATCCTGCAGAAGATGGGACATGCGATCGCTGCCCCGATCATCGTCCTTGTCGTCATCACGGTCGCAGCCTTCGGTATTTTCTTCAAGCTGCCGACGGCATTCCTTCCGCAGGAAGATAACGGCTTCTTCATCGCGGCGTTCTCTCTGCCCGAAGGTTCTGTCAATGTCAGGACGAATGCAGCCATCACCGATTACCTTGATTATATGGGAAAAGATCCGGCGATCGAACAGTCGCAGGGCGTCACCGGCTTTGATATTTTGTCCGGCGGGCAGAAACCAAATGCAGGCCTTTCCTTCATCAAACTGAAACCGTGGGATGAACGTAAAGCGCCAAACGAACAGATCAATGCCATCATGGGCAAAGCCATGGCGTATGGGGCGACCCATCCGGATGTATCTCTGATGGCGCTGAATCCGCCTCCGATTCCAGGTCTTGGCTCCTCCGGCGGCTTCAGCCTTTACATCATGAACAAGAGCGGTGCATCGGATGAAGAATTCCAGCGCGTCGTCGGAGAATTCCTCGGCGCTGCGAACCAGCGTCCGGAAATCCAGATGGCCTACACCACCTACCGTAGTGATACACCATCCTATAACTTCGATATCGACCGAGAAAAAGCACAGCGTAATGGTGTGGCTGTCGGGGATATCTTCACCGCCCTGCAGGCCTACTATGGCTCTGTCCAGATCAATGATTTCACCATTTATGGCCGTAACTTCAAGGTCGTCGCGCAGGCGGATACCCAGTACCGCACGAACCCGGGGGATAACAAGTTCCTGACGGTCCGTGACAATAAGGGCAATATGGTGCCGATTTCCACCTTCATCACTCCGAAGAAATCGAATGCCGTCTCTGTCATCACGCGTTACGACAACTTCCCGGCGGTCAAGGTCGGCGGGCAGCAGAAGGACGGGTATTCCTCCGGGCAGGCGCTTGATGCGCTCGAAGAAACTGCCAATCAGGTCCTTCCGAATGGTTATGGCTTCGAATTTGTCGAATCCTCCGCGCAGGAACGTGAAGCGAGCGGCAAGACCGTATATGCCCTCTCGCTCGGTATGCTCTTCGTATTCCTGTCTCTGGCAGCTCTTTATGAAAGCTGGAAAGTGCCATTCACGGTTATCTTCGGGATCCCGACCGGCTTCTTTGGCGCGAGCCTTGCCGCCCTGGCATTCAATGTCTATAACGACATTTACTTCCAGATCGGTCTTTTAACCATCATCGGGCTGGCCGCGAAGAACGCCATCCTGATCGTCGAGTATGCGAAAGTCCGTACCGATCATGGGATGGAAGCGCTTCAGGCGGCTGTCGAAGCATCGAAGATCCGTCTTCGCCCGATCCTGATGACGTCTCTCGCTTTCATCGTCGGTAACATCCCGCTGGCTCTCTCGACCGGCGCAGGTGCCAATTCCCGCTCTGAAATGGGGATCGCCGTTGTATTCGGTGTGCTTTCTGCCACCATTTTCCAGATCTTCATCGTTCCGATGCTCTTCGTTGTCATTGAACACATTCATGGGTTCAAGAAATCGAAGAAAGTCGTCACCGAAGACTGACATATCGTAAATGAAAAAGAGCCTCGAGCCTTGTGCTCGCGGCTCTTTTCTTGTGGAATCTGATTCTGCGATTTAATCAGCGTTTCCCTAGCTATTCTCTGCGACGCTTAGATCCTTCGACTCAGTTCTCATATTTCAGATAATCCATTTTCTAATATACGACGTTTTTCTCCGCTCAGGATGACGAAATGCGCCGCACCAACCCCTTTGAACCCTCTGAACCTGTTGAACCTGCTGAATCCGTTGCACCTTTCGAATATGTTGCGCATTTTCACGAAGCGCGCTCCTTGTGCTATACTAAGAATGAATCAACATGAAAGGCGGTGCTCTCATGCTTTGGGACAGAAAATCGATCCACACCATCCACTGCTTCGGTGACAGTTTGACGGCGGGCTACGGGGCGCTTCCCGGCGAGGGCTGGGTGGAAGTGCTCGCGAAGCGGCATCCGAAGATGGGCTGGCACAACGATGGCCAGTGCGGCGCGCTCACCGAGGATATCCTGGACGCGCTTGAAGGCACGGCGGCTCTTGCCGGGCCCAAGGAAGGCTTCTTCTTCATGGGCGGTACGAATGACATCCTCTGTGGTTTCCGCCTTGCTGTGGTGGAAGCTGAGGTGAAGGAGCGGCTGGCACGGCTTTCAGAAAAAGTCCCGCTTGCGATCGGTATCCCGCCGCTTGAGACGAAGGAGAGCATCTGGACGGGCTGGCAGAGCGAAGCGGTGTATGAGAGAAATCAGGCAGATCTTGCGGCGTATGGGGATTTCTTAAAAAAGCTCGCAAAGGACATCGGCGCGCTCGCCATCGATTTTTCGAAAGCCTTCCCGCTGGAGGATGGCTGGTACTATGACGGCCTCCATCCGAATGGGAAGGGGTATGAGCGCTTCGCGGAACTGGCAGAGAAAGCTTGGAGTATCAAGCAGAGGTAGAAAGGAAAAGATAGGATGAATAATAGAGAAGAACGTACAAGGGAACTTATGAAGCAGCGCGTCCTGACATGGAAAGAAGCGGAAGCGCAGATCGCAGTATGGAAAGCGCACGGCGAGACTGTCGTATTTACGAATGGATGCTTTGACATGCTCCACCGCGGTCACATCACCTACCTCGCGCAGGCGGCATCGCTGGGCGACCACTTGATCGTAGGGCTGAATTCGGATGCGTCGGTGAAGCGGCTCAAAGGAGAGTCGCGCCCCGTGAATGGAGAAAACGACCGTGCGCTCATGCTTTCGGCTCTCCGCAGTGTGGACGGCGTCGTGATCTTTGGAGAAGATACCCCGACCGAGCTCCTGTCTCATCTGAAGCCGGATATTCTGGTCAAAGGCGGGGACTACAAGGTGGAAGAAGTCGCCGGACGAGAGTATGCTGGCCGCGTCGAAATCCTCTCCTTCGTCGATGGATACTCGACGACAAAGCTGATTGAGAAGATCAGAAAGTAAGCAGGGGGACTGGTAGCTAGTGACTGGTGACTGGTGACTGGTGACTGGTGACTAGTGACTAGTGACTAGGGATTAGGGATTGGAAATCAGATGCCGGATGTCAGAAATCAGAAATCAGATATCAGATGCCAGAAGTCAGAAGTCTAAAATTTGAAGTCTGACGTCTGACGTCTAAAGTCTAAAGTCTAAAATTTGAAGTCTGACGTCTAATGTCTAATGCCTGAAGTCTGAACTCTGAAGTCTAACATCTGATATCCAGTCACTAGTCACCAGCCACTAGTCACTTTTTGAAGAGGCATTGATACTATGCAAAACTGGAAACGAATCGTGTATACCATGGCGGTCATACAGATCGGGACGGGGATCTCGATCATCGGTGTCGTCGCCTTCATTCCGCTCTTTCTGACATCTGAGCTGGGGGTCACGGATCCGGGAGAAGCGGCGTTTTGGGCGGGACTGATTTCCGGTGTGACGCCCTTCTTCGTCGCGATCGCGGCGCCTTTCTGGTCCATGCAGGCCGATCGCCGGGGACCGCGTTTTGCGCTGTCCATGATCCTCTTCATCTTGGGCGTGGTCATTGCTTGGATGTATTTCACGCGATCGCCCGTAGAACTTCTGATCCTTCGCATGATCCAGGGCATGTCCGGCGGCTTTGTCGCGGTCGGTATGTCTCTCGTCATGAATGTGACGCCCAAGAAGCAGCTGACGTGGGCGATGGGGGTCTTTCAGGCATCCATGGTCATGGGGGTCATGTTCGGTCCGCTCGTAGGCGGCATGATCGCGGATACTCTGGGTTATCGCATGCCCTTTGTCATTTTCTGCGCCCTGTCATTTCTCTGCCTTGTCGCGGTGCGTCTCATGGTGCCAAAGCAGATCGGACTGGAACAGGCAAGGAAAAAGGAGCCTTTCATGAAGCAGCTTTCCTACTTCATGAAGAATCCCGTCGTCCGTCTGATGGTCATGCTGCAGTTTCTCTGCAACTGTGGCATGACAGGGATCGGGCCGATCCTCCCGCTCTATATCAAGGAAATGATGGGAGGCGATGCCATGGCAGTCGCGACGATCGTAGGGATCATCATCTTCATCGCAGGTGCCACGAGCGTCACCTCTTCTCTGAATGTCTCGCGCCTTGCTGCACGGATCTCTATGCCGAAGATTCTTATCTTTGCGTCTCTTGTGACAGGCGTGAACTTCATCCTCCAGTATTTGATGCCCGAAGTCTGGACGCTGGGCTTCATGCGCGGGCTCACCGGCTTCTCCCTCGGGATGATCATGCCGCTCGCAAATACCATCCTCGCGCAGGCGGTGCCAGCGGAAAAGCGGACGATGGTGGTGGGCTTTTCGACCAGTTTCGCACTCATGGGCAATGTCGCCGGCCCCATGGCATCGGGCGCCATCGCCATGCAGTGGGGCTATGGTATGGTCTTCTGGTCGACAGCTTTCTGCTTTTTCCTCGCCGCATGCGTGATCTATAGGGAGAGGAAAATCATATAATGGGTTCAGGGTTCAGGTTGATGGGTTCAAGGTTGTGGTGGCAGCTTCGCTGCAAAATATATATTTGCGGCGGAGCCGCCACCACCATTTCTCATTTCTCGTTCAAGTGAAGCTTTCCAACGGAATCAAAGAGCGACACGTCCGTGGGCTAACCCTGACCCCTGAAGTTTGAAAGCAGGGATGAGTGGCTAGGGATTTGGGATTAGGAGTGACTGGTGACTAGGAGACATGAGACTCTCGTATCGTCATTTCGAGCGAAGCGAGAAATCTTTCTTGCAGACCGCTAAACGAAGGATGTGTGAAAGTAGAAATACGCAGCGCCAAGGCGTCGTTTCCGTACCGGTGCTTATGTGATACTGACCGCAGTGCAAGAAAGATCCCTCGGCTACGCTCGGGATGACGACAGCGCGAAGCACTATCAAAATTCCGCGGCGCTTCCTTATTTTATGTGCCGTACCACCATTTCGGATTTCTCATTCAAGCGAAGATTTCAAACGGAATCAAAGGGCAGTACGCCCCAGAGGCTAACCATGAACCTGCCAGCCTTTCCCATTTTCCTCTTGCATTTTGCTTTAAATCCTGCTATCATACTAACGTATATGTACAAGCAAAGATGGGAAGAAGCTGGGAAATTTCTCACAGAGAGCCGCCGGGGCTGGAAAGGCGGCAGGAAGGAAACAGCGGGTCACCCCGGAGCTGACAGCGAGATCTGTCCGCGGCGCACGTTACGCGCGAATGAGCGATCAGTTACTGATTATTTAGGTGGTACCGCGGAAGCACTCTTTCGTCCTATGTGGATGAAGGAGATTTTTTTATTGTAGGAGTGAAAGATATGGCAGAAGACATGAAAGATCTGGGAAAATACGATCCCAGTCAGATCGAACAGAAATGGTATAACTTCTGGGAAGAGCATGGTGTATTCCATGATGAAGCAGATCCTGAAAAAGAACCGTACAGCATCGTGCTGCCGCCGCCAAATGTCACCGGCCAGCTGCACATGGGGCATGC
>CAVBQN010000044.1:0-14868 GCA_963597545.1 Fusicatenibacter saccharivorans | reverse complement strand
TTTCGTCATCCTGAGCGGCGAGAAACGTCATATGTGAGATAACGAATGCCAGAACAGCTGCGACCTGAGTCGAAGGATCGCGGCGAAGCCGCCACGAGAGCCTTGAACCCTGAACCAAATGAAAGCAAAGTAAAAAGGGGCTGTGAAGAAATGCGGATTCATTTCTTCACAGCCCCTTTAGTTATTATGGACTTCAGTGTAAGCGTTTTTACAGGAGTGGGGATCTCCCTCATCTCACATAGGTCTTCCATTCTGCTTTAGAATCGATCGGATCATGTATTCGCTTTTAGATCTTCGAGAGTGCCTGTTCGAGATCTGCGAGAAGGTCATCGATGTTTTCGATACCTACGGAGATGCGGACGGTGCCCGGGGTGATGCCGGCTGCCTGCTGGGCTTCCGGGGAAAGCTGCTGGTGGGTCGTGGAAGCCGGGTGAACGACAAGAGACTTGGAATCACCGACATTGGCCAGGTTAGAGAAGATCTCAAGATTGTCGATGAATTTTCTTGCTGCATCAAAGCCATCCTTGAGTTCGATGGAGAAGATGGAGCCTGCGCCCTTTGGCAGGTATTTCAGCTGCAGCTTGTGGTACGGGGAAGATTCGAGACCCGGATAGTTGACTTTAGCTACCTTCGGGTGCTTTTCGAGGAATTCTGCAACCCTGGTGGCATTGTAGACGTGGCGTTCTACGCGGAGAGACAGTGTTTCGAGACCCTGAATGAAGAACCAGGAGGAGATCGGGGAAATGCAGGCACCGGTATCACGGAGAATCTTCGCACGGATACGGGTCACGAAGCCTGCGCCCGGTACGTCAGTTGCAAAGTTGATGCCGTGATAGGAAGCATCCGGAGAAGCGAAGTGCGGGTATCTTTCCGGCTGGTTCCAGTTGAACTTGCCATTTTCTACGATCGCGCCGCCCAAAGTCGTACCGTGACCGCCGATGAATTTCGTGGTGGAGTGAACCACGATATCCAGACCATGTTCCAGCGGACGGAAGAGATAAGGCGTCGCGAAGGTATTATCAATGATGACCGGCAGGCCGTGGGCGTGAGCAATGTCGCGGATGGCATCGAAGTCCGGGATATTGATGGCCGGATTCCCCAGTGTTTCGATATAGACTGCCTTAGTCTTCTCTGTGATAGCTGCTTCGATCTCTTCCGGATGATCCGGATTTACGAAATGTGTGGTGATGCCGAGCTGCGGCAGGGTATCGGTGAAGAGCTCATAGGTTCCGCCGTACAGTGTAGAGGCAGAAACGATCTCATCTCCGGCACCGGCAATGTTCAGAATCGCATAGGTGACAGCAGCTGCCCCGGAAGCAACGGCGAGAGCCGCCGTGCCGCCTTCCAAAGCGGCCAGTCTCTTTTCGAGTACATCCTGGGTCGGATTCGTCAGGCGACTATAGATATAACCGGCATCCTTCAGGGCGAAGCGGTCTTCTGCCTGCTGTGCGTCCTTGAATACATAGGAAGTGGTCTGGTAAATCGGAACCGCTCTGGCGCCGGTCACCGGATCCGGTACCTGACCTGCATGCTGCTGAAGAGTTTCGAAATGATAATGTTTTACGTCTGCCATGATGAATTCCTCCTGTAAAAAAAGGCTGTTGATAGCTCGCAGGAAAGCGTCTCTCTGGACTATCAATCACTATTTCTTCCTTCATAGTAAATGCGGCAATGCGTGGGCAATAAAAAAATCTCGTCCCTATCAAAGGGACGAGATCGTCATTCGTGTTACCACCCAATTTTATGTCCGGATCGCTCCAGAACACCTTATCAGGTACGCCGGCTGTTGCCTTGATACCCTATCTCTATAACGGGAGCTCCCGGGCTGCTTCATCATTCAGCATGCCAGGCTCAGAGGCCATCTTCCATGGATTCGTCTGCGCTCCTTCTCACCGGGTGGAGCTCTCTTTGCCAGCGTCCTTCATGTACTCTTCTCTTCACTGCCTTTATGAAGTTGAAGCTACTATACACCCTAAGCGAATTTGTGTCAAGAGTTTTTTATTCAAAATGGGAGAAAGGTATGAGGCTTGGATCGGGCTCTAAGGATCCAATGGAGCCCGCAGGTGGCAAAGGGAGGATATGTCTCCCATGGCAGCAGAAGGATGCCTTCTAAGCTCTGCATCCAGCATCAGCTTTCTTTGACAGCCTGAATAAACGCCGCTATCTTCTCCGGATCCTTCCCCTTCCTGTCTGTATACTCCACACCCGACGATACGTCGACGACGTCAGGATGGATGAGGGAGATCGCCCTTCCAACATTCGCTACCGTAAGGCCGCCCGCAAGAAACCATGGTTTCTTACGTTTCTTTTCCGCGAGCCTCTTCCAGTCGAAGGCCTTCCCACTGCCAGGCTCTGCCGCGTCAAAAAGATGAGCGCAGATGCGGGGATCCTCTTCTTCCTCCGCTTTGCCATTATACGCACGGATGATGGGGAGCCTGGTCACGGAAAGTACCTCTGCTCCAAGCACGCCGTGCACCTGCATATAGTCGAAGCCTGCCTTCTCGATCTCCTCAGCCTGTGCCGGCGAGGGAGACACCACGACCGCCACCTTTTGGATGCGCGGATCTGCCGCACGCATGATGGCCTTTGCCGTCTCAAGAGAAATGTTCCGTTTGCTCTTCTCGAAGAAAAGCACCATCCCCATATATGAGACATCAGGATAGGAAACAAATGCGGCCTCCTTCGGATCTGTGAAGCCACAGATTTTGATCTCAGTCATAGAACCCTCCTTTGGTGTCATCAGCCTTCCCCTCGGTTTGCAGACTATGATCGTTTCTGATCCACGACCGCCAGTCACTTACCTCGCCACGTCTGTCGTCACATTCACACGGATCGTCTCGAGCGACATGCCTGTCGTATGCTCGATCTCCCGCTGGATCCTGTCACGCATGGTATGGATCACCGATTTGATCTCCTGCGGCGTCCCCGGGCGGACGGAGACGTCAAGTGCCAGGATGAGGCCATTCATCTGACTCTCACTCTTCTCACTGCTGACGCCTGTGATCCTGACTTTCTTCATCCCCTTCACCGCATAACGGACAAGCGAAGCGATGACGCGGTCAGAGAAGGAGAGCTTGCCATAGTAACTGAAGACCGGACGCACGACAGAACGTTCATTCTGCTCGCTGAAACGCTTTGGCACTTCCTTTTTCCGATTTCTGAAAAATTTCAGCGGATCGACAAGGTACCCCTTGAAATACGGCTTCAGCTCCATCGTCGGAACGGGGATGACATGCTTCCCCTCCTTATGACGTGCTTCGCTCGCCTTCATCATTTCTTCAGGACGCGCCACATCCTCGATGCGGATATACTTTGAGGGCTCCGGCAGATCCAGCGCCTTCGTGATCGTCACGACCATACGATCCGACGTTCCCAAGATCAGAATGCGGTCCGGATGGATCTTCTGGAGCGTCTTCTTCACATCTTCTCTCTGCTCTTCATCCCAGAAAATTGCACGGCGCACCGCCTTCAAGCGGCTCTCTTCTCTCTTGGCAGATTTCCCTGCGACAATGCGGTTGTGATAGATCAGGATCCCGTCATCAATGATGCAGGAGCATTGATTCTCATAGGCGATCACCAGCGCACGGTCACTCTTACCTGTGCCTGGCGGTCCATAAAAAGCTACAACTTCCATAGTGCTCTCCTTTTCGTTTTTCTTTAGTATAAATGCTCAGGGGAAATTTGTCATGAGGAAAATGGGGAAAGGGTTAGTGGTTCAGGGTTCGGGGTTCGGAGTTCGGGGTTAGCCCACGGGACGGGATGCCTCTTGATTGCGTACGAAAACTCTGTTCGAATGAGAAATTAGAAATGGTGATGCGGCGCATAAAAATCAGAAGCGCCGCGGAGTTTCGATAGCGCTTCGTGCGCAACGTCATTTCGACCGTAGCCGAGGGTCTTTATTGCAAAACGCTCATCGCCTGATGTGAGGCAGCACCAGGACATCGTTTTCCCTCGGTGCATACACGATGATTCTCGCAGTGCAGTAAAGATCCCTCGGCTGCGCTCGGGATGACGATGCCAGAGAATCCCAGTCATCAGCCACCAGTCACTCCTAATCCCCAATCCTTAGGGAAACGCTGATTAAATCGCAGAATCAGATTTCATACGGATTTTTATACATAGCTTCGTCATCATCTTCCTTAAATAGCTCGCTATTCGAGTCAGATGATTCCTCGCTCTGTATAAAAATCCAAGAATGAAATTTGACAACGATTGAATCAGTGTTTCCCTAGCTACTCATCCCTAGTCCCCAGTCACCAACAAACAAAAAAGAAGCCTTTCGGCTTCTTTCACTCTTCCCCTACGATCTGAACCTCGGTATGCAGGTCCACGCCATAGGCCTCTTTGACCTTCTGCTGTACCTGATGGATGAGAGAGAGCATATCTTCGCAGGAGGCACGGCCATTATTGATGAGGAAACCGGCGTGTTTCTCGCTGACCTGCGCATCGCCCACCGAAAATCCTTTGAGCCCCAGTTCTTCGAGCATCTGCCCGACAAAATGACCATCGGGACGCTTGAAGGTGGATCCGGCGCTTCGTTTTTCAAGAGGCTGCTTCGTGGCTCTTCTCTGATTGAGATCCTTCATCAGCGCTTCGATGTCCTTTTGATTTCCCGGCTTTAACGAAAGAGTGATATCAAGGATGACTTCCCCATTCTGCATGAAGGGGCTGTGGCGATACCCATAGCCCATATCCTTGATGGAGTGGACAATGATATCCCCCTTTGCATCACAGGTGGTGGCAGAAATGATGATCTTCGCCATTTCTCCGCCATACGCCCCTGCATTCATATAAGCAGCTCCGCCAATACTGCCGGGAATGCCGCTTGCAAATTCCATGCCGGAGAGTCCATACTCCAATGCTTTCCTTGCAGCAGCTGCCGTAGGCACTCCGCTCGCGACCGTCAGGAGATTCTCCTTCCTTTCCATGCGGTGCAGACGACCGGTGAATACCACCGCCCCGCGGATGCCTTTGTCCCGGACGAGCAGGTTCGCCCCGCCGCCCAGTACGAAAAGCGGCACCGCATGCTTGTGTGCGAGCTTTGTGATGAGGCACACTTCTTCTGTCGTTTCCGGCATCAGAAAACAATCTGCCGGCCCACCAATGCCAAAGGTGGTATGACGCTTCATGGGTTCATTTGTCTTTATCTGATTCTCTCTTAAAATGCCGGAGAAAATGCTTGCATAGTCGTTATTCATATCCGATTCCTTACCCTTATAAAATCATATCTTATTTATTATAAGGATGCACATGGAGCGCGTCAATGGGAAAATGGATTGACAGCGACTGGTGGCTTGAGATCAGGACTAGGAGAAACAGGTTCATCAGGTTCTGTCGGCTCTATAGGTTTCTCATATTTCGTGAATAGTGTGTGTAAAACAAAAATTTCGCGATACTTTTATACTTTTCGCGCAGCACTGCCTCCGTTAGACTTCTGAACCAGGTGACCCCGAGCAGCCTTTTTCGTGATTTTCTATGACTTTCCCTTTAACTCCGGATACATACCGTCACGAATGAGTTTCAGTCCTTTGATGGTGCGTACTCCCGGGCAGTAGATGTTGTCCAGCTGCAGGAAGTAGATACGATTTCCTTGTACAGCTTTCATGGAGCTTACTTCCGGTTTGCGGAAGAAGTCCAGCACTCGTTCCTTGTCTCTCGACTCCAGGTACACCACGAAGATCACGTCCGGATCCGCTTCCAGCAGGTCTTCCCGTCCTATGCGCCTGGAATCCAGCAGCATCCGCCCTCCCAGTTCCGTGACCATGTTGCCTGCGGTGGTACGATCGCTGTAGTTGGAAATGTCTTTTCCCAGGAGTTCCATCACCACCACGCGGGGGGCAGGTTTCCCTTCGGTTTCCTCTCGGACCCGCTTGATTTCTTTCCGAATTTCACCGATCATCGCATCGGTCTGCTCTTTCTTATCGAAGATCCGTCCTACATCGTCAATGAATTGGATCTCATCATCCACGGTCCGCCGCTCCAGAATGGAATTGGCAGACGGCGAAATATATGTGTTAATCCCCTTTTCATTCCACCAGCCTGTAGAGCGGAGGCGGCTCTTGCCGAAGGTGGACTGCCAGCCCATGATAAGCTCCGGCTGACTGGCAAGCACAGTTTCCATGTCAAAGTCTTCATAGGTAGTATTATGGATGCCCGGAATCTTTGCCATTTCCTCACCGTATGCCGCTTCCATTTCTTCATACGATTCATTACCATGGCGCACGGATACCATGGAAATGCGGTCGGATAGTCCCAAAGCCAGCAGAATTTCCAGATTGTTGGACCGGTCTACCGCGACCCGCTGCGGTCTCCTGGTAAAGATGTAGTCCTTCGCCTCGCCGCTGCTGGTATAGTTGGAAATGGTGACAGGGTAATGTCCCTTTTCCTCCTCCCTGTCGCCTGTATCCTGCAGCGCATTGCCATGCTGCAGGTACAGCCCATACCCTGCGGCGAGCAGAAGAAAAATCACAATGAGAATGCCATATTTTTTCATAGGCGCTCCTTACAAAAAATGGACTGGAAAACTCCAGCCCATTTTGCATTCATACAATTAGAATTTATATCTTGCACCAACGAGGAAACTCCGGGCCGGCATAGAATAGGCTCCAGGACCCCAGCTGCCGCTGTACCATGTTTCATAAGCCTGATTCGTAAGGTTGGAAACCAGAACGTAAGCCGTAATGTCCTTGGCAATATCATAATTGATATTCCAATCCATCACGAGGAAGCGCTTTGATGTGAACGCAGACAAATCATTGCCTGTGTACCAGTTTGTCAAAAGACCCGTATAGAGCTTGCCATTTTCATAGGACAAGTTAAGAGAATAATAATTTTCCGGGCGCAGATGATTGATGGCTGTATTCACATCCCCTGCATTGGTCATCATCCAATTCGGATCAATAATGGCCCCATTTTTAGCAGCCCACTTATCTTTCAGATGCGTGTAGGATGCGCTCAATGTGAGGTGATCGTTAAATCTATGGTCCAATGTAATATTGAAGGATTGCTTATCTTCCTTGGCATTGATAGCAGCGCTCTTAAATTCAGAGCCTGTCCAAACTGGGAAGGTTGCAATGGCATTGCTCATCTTGGTTATGTCGTAATGTACGGCAATGGATGTTTTATCCGACAAATCCTTCCGAATACCTACTGTATATACATTGCCCTCTTCATCTTCCAATGGAGAATTGGTGACTACATCAATTGTAGAATAGTCCCCCTGGCGAAGCGGACGGAATACCTTGGTCCATCCCAGGTACATGCTGGCCGTATCGTTAAACATGTATTCCGTGTTTAACGCATAAGTAAGAGCATGGGTATTTCCCTTTCCGTTGGACGGAAGGATCTCCCCCTTGCTCTTCATCGTCGTATTGATGGAGCTATATTTCGAATACCGAATGGCAGGAGTGATGTCCCATTTGTCGGTCACATGGATTTTATCCTGCACGTAAGCGGATAATGTTTTACGGGAAAGATGGGTGAAGTACGTATGTCCATCATCATTTTTATTTCTCTTAAACACTTTCGCTTTGTCATACAGTACATTGGCAATCACATCATGGTTGCCAAATGTTTTAGCCAGCTGCAACTGAGCGCCGCGGTTTTTCTCTTCATTATAATCGGTAACTGGGGAATTGCCGCCTTCCGTCTTATTCTGCCACCATTCCTTCTGTTCTTCTGTCACCGTTCCCGGGAATGGAGTCAAATGTTCTTTCATCCATGCATTCAGCTGTTCCTGGTTAATCGTACCGCCATGGGCATTGACATATTCCATGTAGTTATCATAGCCGGATCCCGCCGCAGAATTGCCACCGCCGGAGGCAAAGTCAGAGAACCAGAAATTGGCTCTCCCTGCGTAGCTGTGGCTCTGGTCGTAGAAACGGATAAAGCTGTCCATACCATTATCTTTAGCAAAGGTATACACTACATCCAAATCATTATGATTAAAGTCATTAGTTACATCATAGAGTGCTCTGGCAGTAAACAAATTGCGATAATATGGCAATTCTCTGGCAATCGTAAAATTGGTGGCTTTTTCAATGGCATGATTGTTTTCATCCAGTCTCCCTACGGCTACACGCATCAGAAGAGCATACCAGTCTTTTTCATTCCAATATTTCAGATTTGGTGTGGTGACCGGATAACCGTCTCTGCCGTCTTTATGATTGTAGGAAATGCTCAAATTATGAGTGTCATTGAAGTCTTTATCCAACCGGACGTTTACTCCATCTTCCTTATATCTTGAACCTGCCAGTGTACCCACTTTATCTGCCAAGCCATCTTTAAATTTGGTATCACCAGACATATTCCGGTTAGCGGAAATAAAATAGTGGAACGACTTATCATCTCCCGCACTTCCGGAAAGACTTACCGCATAATTATGTTTATCCCAGGAACCTGTAGATAAGTCAACGGAACCCGTAGTTACGGCTCCACCCTTTCTGGTAATAATATTAATAACCCCGCCAGTAGCATCTGCCCCATATACCGATGCGCCTGGACCTTTAATGACTTCAATTTTTTCTACATTTTCCATGTTAGTTACATGGTCTAAATCAACACCCGTAGACTTAGTTCCTTTTTTGCTTGTACCGCTGATTCTCTGGCTGGCTAAATTATCTACACGCCGACCATCTACTAAAATAATGACTCTGCTATCGCCATTAATGGATACACCATTATTATAGGCGGCGTATCCATATTCTCCACCACGATATCCAGGGTTCTGGAAAGTAACCCCCGGAATACGTTTAATGGCTTCCGTCAAATCTGTGTAATGACGTTTTTCGATTTCTTCTCTCGTGATGACCTTCACATCACCGCCGGTACGATAGTACGACTGTTCCGTGATGGTATCGCCGAATTTATTCTTCGTCTTATCCGCTTCGACGACGACAGCATCGAGCGTGTACATATTTAAATTTTCATCGTATGCTGCATGAATCAGGTTACCCCCCCATTGTCAACACAACTACTACCATAATGCTTGACAAATTTCTTTTTTTCATGACAAATACCTTCTCTCTATTTACCAGCGTTTTCCTCTGAAATAGGTGAATGTACCGCGCAGGCACAAGTCGCCCTTGTCGATCCACGCCTTCTCTGCTCTCCACTCCAGTATCATCGTGTCCGATGACTGCGTAGCCGCCGACGCGTGCATGACAGGCATCAGCAGAAGCCCGAGCAGAAACAGGCAGGCTAAAACGATCTTCCTCATCTCTCCTTCCTTTTGACTGACCAATAAAATAAAAATCTATCCCAATCCCCCGCCCGTCTGTCCTTGTTTCGACGGCAGGAGAATAGAATACAACTTTCTCCTAAGCTTTCGCTTATATTTTTAAATTATATTTCCTATAGCCTTAATAATATATGAATAGAATTAAATTTTCAAGCTATTTGTGCTTAAAGTTTTTAATTGTGGCCATGTGGCTATAATATTTAATTTATACGCCTTATTTATTCTCCATCTATCACACAAGTGTGGCAGAAGGGTGAAAGTCATTATTCACTCCATCCGCGCCGTCACCCTCCGGGAGGGAGGTGGTGCCGTAGGCACAAAAAAGAGGGATTCCTTCGAGTGAAGCGAGGTTTGCTTGTTTTTCCCTTCGACCGTCAGGCCGGTTTTATGGTTTTTATAACTATGTTTTAACGATTTCATGTAGAAAAATCATACAACATCGCTGCATTCGATGAAATTTCCCCTCTTTAATTCTTCCCCGATAGGTCTATCATTGACGCCCAATCCCCCTTTCAAGGTAACAGGATCTGCTTGTGATTTCCTACCATCCCCCGTCTTACCGCAAAGGAAAAAGAGTTCTCGCTTTCTCACGACAAAAAACCGCAGCTTTGGCTGCGGTTTTTTCAGGTTGTCAGGAAAGGCAATTATTTCTTTTCGATCAGTTTCAGATCGACAGCGATGTTCTTTTCGACATTTTCGCCCTTAGCGAGCTTCAGAGCAGCATCGACGCCGATCTCGCCCATCTTGTCTGGCTGCTGTGCGATGGTAGCTGCCATGGTGCCGTCTTTGACTGCTTTCACGCCGTCATCAGTGCCATCGAAGCCGATGATGAAGATCTGCTTGTTGGCAGCTTTGGCAGCGGAGATAGCGCCGAGAGCCATTTCATCGTTCTGTGCGAAGATAGCTTTGACATCCGGGTTTGCCTGGAGGATATTTTCAGAAACGGTCAGGCCCTGGCTGCGATCGAAGTTTGCGCTCTGCTTTGCGAGGACTTTCAGTTTCTTGTCAGCGATGTTATGGAAGCCCTGGCCACGTTCACGGGAAGCGGATGCGCCCGGGATACCTTCGAGTTCAGCGACCGGAGTGCCTTCGCCGAGTTTGGAAACGATGTATTCTGCTGCCATTTCGCCGCCCTTGATGTTGTTGGAAGCGATGTGTACAGCGACTTCGCCCTTGTCAGAAGCACGGTCGATGGTGATGACCGGGATCTTGGCTTTATTGGCTGCAAGGACAGAGTTGGATACTGCTGCGGAGTCTACCGGATTCACGATGAGGACGCTGATGTTGCCCTGGAGCAGGTCAGCGATATCATTGGACTGTTTTGCCGGATCATTCTGTGCATCGACGATCTTGACATTCACGCCAGCCTTTTCAGCAGCTGCTTTGACGCTGTTCGCCATGGTGACGAAGAATGGGTTGTTCTGCGTGGAGACAGAGAAACCGATGGTGACTTTCTTCGCACCGGAAGCAGCAGAAGAGTCGGCTTTCTTATCAGAGCCGCCACAACCAGCAGCAGAGATGAGTGCTGCGCCAATGAGAGCTGTTAATGCGATTTTCTTAAACAAAATGTTTTCCTCCTTAGTTCTTCTTGCGATCCATCAGGACGGCAAGCAAAATAACTACGCCTTTGACAACCTGCTGATAGAAGCTGGACACATTCAAAATGTTCAGACCATTATTCAAGGTACCGATGATGAGAGCACCGATGAGCGTGCCAGAAATACGGCCTTTGCCGCCTGCGAGCGAGGTACCGCCCAAGACGACAGCTGCGATAGCATCCAGCTCATAGCCCATGCCGGCTGTCGGCTGCGCACTGTTCAGGCGGGCAGTCAGGATAGCGCCGGCGATAGCACAAAGGCATCCAGTCAAAGCATACGCAAAAATCTTGATTCTGTCAATCTTAATCCCGGAAATATAGGAAACTTTTTCATTCCCGCCGACCGCATAGGTCTGACGGCCAAGCGGCGTCTTCTTCAGGATGAAGAAAAGGATCAGGAAGGCGATGAGCATTACGATGGCCGGGACCGGGACTTCCATGATGAAGCCCTGCCCGAAGCCGGTGAAGAAAGGATCATCCGAAAGGCCGGAGATCGGATTACCATTCGTATAGACGAGCGTCGCGCCGCGATAGATGGTCATGGTAGCGAGCGTTGCAATGAAAGGCGCGACCTTTCCGTAGGAAATGATGACACCATTCACAGCACCGAGCAGGATGCCGATGAAAGCAGAGAAAAGGATCGCGAGCTCCGGATTCGTCCCTTTGGCGATCATGCTCGCCATGAGTGCGGAAGACAGCGCGAGGATCGAACCGACGGAGAGGTCGATGCCGCCGGTCAGGATGACGAAGGTCATACCAAAGGCAATGAGCGCATTGATGGAGATCTGACGAGCCAGATTTTTCAGGTTCGACGGATCGATGAAGCTGTCATTCAAAGCCGCGATAACGATAAAGAGTACAATGAGACCAATGAGCGGCCCCATTTCTCTCACAAGATTTTTAACTTTTTCGGAATTCATGCTTACTCTCCTCCGGTAGCCAATGTCATAATACGTGTCTGTGTCGCATCTTTATGATCGATGATGCCAGCCAGATGTCCTTCGTGGATGACCATGATACGGTCGCTCATGCCGATGACTTCCGGCAGTTCAGAAGAAACCATGATGATCGATACGCCTTGGGCGGTCAGTTCATTCATCAGGTCATAGATATCCTTTTTCGCACCGATATCGATGCCGCGGGTCGGTTCATCCAAGATGAGCAGTTTCGGATGCATGCCCACCCACTTCGCGATGACGACCTTCTGCTGGTTGCCGCCAGAGAGAGCGCTCGCCGGAAGCTCGATGGTCTGTGTCTTTACACCGAGCTTGTGCGATAACGTATCTGCGAAACCGAATTCTTCCTTGTCATTGATGACGCCGCTCTTGGCGAGGGTATTCACACTGGGGAGTGCAATATTTTTCTTGATCGAAAAATCCAGAATGAGCCCTTCCGTCTTGCGGTTCTCTGTGATGAAGCCGAAGCCGAGCTTGATGGCATCGAGCGGCTTTTTGATCTTGATCTCCTTGCCGGAGAGGTAGAGCTTGCCTTCCTTGTGCGAATCCACACCGAAGATCGCTCTCATGATCTCTGTACGGCCAGCGCCCATGAGACCGGCCACGCCCAGGATCTCCCCTTTTCTGACAGAGAAGGAAACATGCTCGAAAACGCCAGGCTGCGAAAAATCTTCGACCTTGAATACTTCATCGCCGGGTACATTCGTACGCGCCGGATAGTACTCGCTCATCACGCGGCCGACCATATCGCCTACGATCTGATCCATATTCGTTTCTTCTGTCGGACGGCTGCTGATGGTCTGCCCGTCACGCATGACGGTGATGGTATCACAGTTATTGAATACCTCTTCCATACGATGAGAAATATAGATGATGGAGACGCCCTTCGCCTTCAGCTTTCTCATGACTTCGAAAAGACTGTCGGTCTCACGCTCCGTCAAAGCCGCGGTCGGTTCATCCATGATGACCGTCTTGGCATCGAGCATCAGATTTCGTGTGATCTCTGTCATCTGCTGCTGACCGACAGAGCATTCCCCTGCGATCTCATCGAGCGGCAGCGTAATGCCCATCTCCTGACACTTTTCTTCCGCCATCTGGCGCATCTTTTTGAAATCAATGAAGCCAAAAGCCGTTTTCGGCTGATTCATCAGGAAAAGATTCTCCAGGATAGACAGATTCGGCCAGATATTCAGCTCCTGATGAATGAAAGCGATTCCGTGCTCTTCCGCATCTTTATTATTGCGGAAAGTCACTTCCTTGCCATCCACCAGAATGGTGCCGGCATCCGCCTTGTGGATGCCCGTCAAAATATTCATTAATGTGGATTTGCCTGCGCCATTCTCCCCCATCAGTGCGTGGACTTCGCCAGGACGGATGTGGAGATTGACTCCGCCCAAGACCTTATTCGTCCCGAAAGCTTTGCAAATCCCGATCATATTGATATCCATGTACTACCTCTCTTAGAAGATGACGCCGGACTCGAGAATAATATTCGAATACGGAGTGATTTCGCCCGTACGGATGACGGCTTTGCAGTCTTTTTCCCATGCCTTCAGCTCTTCATGGCTATCCAGCATGACCCATTCCACAGCATCTTCGGGGAACACTTCGTGGAGCGCTTTCCACTGCTCCGGATTTTCCTTTTCCGTCTCCGGTGCGATATAGACCTTCTGGATCTCCATGTATTTCGCCATTTCCTTCACGACTTCGATGAATTTCGGTTCACCAAGACGCAGTGCGAGATCGATCTTCGGCGTACCGGCTGGCACCGGAAGGCCGCAGTCTCCGACACAGATCTTATCTGTATGACCGAGGTCTGCTAAAACCTTGGCAATATGGCTGTTCAAAATCCCTATTTTCTGCATGAGAGCATCTCCTCCACTTCTTTGCGCCATGGCATACCACCCTGTGCACCGAGCTTTCCGACAGACAGTGCTGCCGCCGCATTGGCAAAACGAATAGCTTCTTTGATCGCCAGGCCTTCGCAGCGCGCTGCCGCAAAAGCCCCATTGAAGGTATCGCCTGCCCCGGTCGTATCGACGACCGGCACCGTGAAGCCGGCGACCTTGACGACCTTACCCGCTTCGCCATAGACCACGCCATCTTTGCCGACGGTCATAATGACCTTGCCGGCTTCAGAAATCAGGATCTCATCCCGATCCATTCCGTCAAACATCAGCGCCGCTTCATGTTCATTCGGCGTGAGATAGGTCACTTTCCTGACCCAGTCCTTCGGGATATCCATGTACGGTGCCGGATTCAGCATCACAGGGACGCCTGCTTCAAAGCAGCGGTCGATGATATAGCCGATCGTGTCCATCGGGATCTCATGCTGCAGCATGACGAGATCAGAGGAAGAGATCACATCCCAGTCCTTATCGATCATCTCGCGGCTGACCTTGTCATTCGCCCCCTTGATGACGATGATACTGTTATCCCCTTCCGCAAGCGTGATGTGTGCCGTGCCTGTCGTGATGCCGGAGAGCGTCTCCACATAGTCCGTCTTCACGCCGCTCTCTTCCAGCGCCTTTTTCATGAGTGTCCCGTAAGCATCATCCCCCACACAGCCGATCATGTATACGCTAGCCCCGAGGCGCGCTGCTGCGACAGCCTGATTTGCACCCTTGCCTCCGGGAGAAACGATCAGGCGGCTGCCCATCACGGTCTCGCCCGCCTGCGGCCTTCTGTCCGCCTCCACGGTAATGTCCATATTACAGCTGCCTATTACAGAAATATGACCCATAAGCCTCCATCTTCCTTTACTTTTACAAATACGCCGAAGAAACAGGACAGTCCCATGATTCCTAGCGAAATATTCGATTCAATAAAAAAGTATCTACATAACGCTTTTTTCTTTCTACATAACCGTATTATTTTAGCATAAAGCCTGTAAAGAAAAAAGAGAGGGAAAAAAATTTTACAATATGTAAGAGTTCCCAAAATGCTGTCTGATGACAGTAATGCTATTAAGTTAAGCGGCAGAACGTTCTTGGCTCCCCATCGGGGGAGCTCCCCGAAGGGGTTGTGCAAGCGAACTGGATTTTTAGGAGTGAAGCGACGCGAAAATCCAGTGAGAC
>CAVBQN010000043.1:0-14933 GCA_963597545.1 Fusicatenibacter saccharivorans | reverse complement strand
AGGGAAGCGCCGCGGAGGTTTGAAACTAGCGGTTTTCTCGTATCGCAAACCTAATCCCTAGCCACTAATCCCTAATCCCTAGTCACTAGTCACTAGTCACCAGTTACTAGTCCCCAGTCACCAGTCACTAGTCATCAGTCACAAATTTCTAATTCCAATTTCCTTCATTTATGCTATAATGACTATGAGTGTAATCAGCAGGTTTCCTGCTGAATCACGATGAGGAAACAGATATGAAGATTATTGGTGGAAAAGCCAAAGGCACGAACCTTTTGGCGCCCGTAGGAAGAAATACGACGAGGCCGACGCTGGGGCGGGTACGGGAAAGCATTTTCAATGTACTGACCAATGTGGGGCTCATCGAGACGGATGTCCTTGATATTTTTGCAGGGACAGGCGCGATGGGACTTGAAGCGCTCAGCCGGTATGCATCGTCTGCGGTCTTTATCGACAAGACAACGGGCCGCATCATCCGCGAGAATGCGAAGAAGTGCCATGTAGAAGATCAGGTACAGATCGTATCGAGAGAGGTAGGGGCTGCGCTGAAGTCTCTTCAGGGCAGGACCTTTGATTATATTTTCATGGACCCTCCGTATCGGAAGGGCTATATCAATGAAGTACTGGCAATGGTTTTCGACTGCGGCCTTCCTGCTGATCATGCGATCATTATTGCAGAACATTCCATATCCGAACCCCCGGATGTATCGCTCTTTGCTGACAAGTGTGAAGTCTGGAAAGAGAAAAAAGTGGGGGCCATTGTTGTTACCTATCTGCTATGCAGATCTACAGAGGGAGAAGTGCAATGAAAATAGCGATTTGCCCAGGAAGTTTCGACCCGGTGACCTATGGTCATCTGGATATCATCAGAAGAAGTGCCAGTCTGGTCGATAAACTGATTGTGGCAGCTTTTTTGAACCCGACCAAGCATTATATGTTTACTACGGAAGAACGGCTGGATATGCTTCGTGAGACGACCAAAGACATTCCCAATGTCGAGGTGGATGCTTTTGATGGTCTTCTGAATGAATACGCAGCGAAGAGAAATTGCCATCTGCTGATTCGCGGGCTTCGTGCGTTCAGCGATTTTGAATACGAATTCCAGCGGGCGCTCATGATCAAGCAGATCGATCCCACTCTGGAAACCGCATTCTTCATGACGGATGGACGCTATTCCTATCTGTCGTCTACCGGCGTTCGTGAGCTGGCTCATTTTGATGGTGATATCACCCGGATGGTCCCGCCCTATGTACAGGAAATGATCAAGAAAAAGGTAGAGAATCGCTGATTTCCATCAGTTTTTTTCTCAAACTTCGAAAAAGAAATGAGGCTTGCAATTATGGACACAAGAAAACTCTTAGAAGAATTAGAAAATGTCATCAATAACGCGAGTGAAGTACCGTTCACCAATAAGAAAATGGTGGATAAGGATGAGATTGAACGGCTGATCGATGCCATCAATCAGTCGCTCCCGAATGAACTCGAGAGCGCACGCCGCATCGTCGCGGACAAAGAGCGCATCATGCTCGACGCAGAAAAGAAAGCAGAAGACACGGTGGCGCAGGCGAAAGACTATATCGCCCGCATCACGGAAGAAAGCGAACTTGTCAAGCAGGCGCAGGAACGTGCCAATGAAGTGATTTCTTCGGCCAACAAATCCGCTGATGAGCTCCGCACCAGCTCTGTCACCTATGCGACAGATGTCCTGAAGTATGTGGAAACGAATATGGAAAATGTCTTAGACAGCCTGAAAAAGAACCGTCAGAGCCTGATCGACTCCAATTCCGCCGCTGCCCGCCAGCAGGAAAAAGAGAATAAATAAGGGCGCAAGGTGAGTTCAAAGGGCGGAGCGTCCTTTGATCCTTTGCAAAAGAGGTGCAGTGGTTCTATAGGTGCAAGAGGTTCAAAAGAGTTGGTGCGGCGCATTTCGTCATCCTGAGCGGAGAAAAACGTCGTATGTTAGGAAATGGCTTATCTGAAACATGAGAACTGAGTCGAAGAATCTAGGGAAACGCTGATTAAATCTGACAACGATTGAATCAGTGTTTCCTTAGTCACCAGTCACTTGAGATTTCTAATCCCCAATCCTTATGGATCATGCGGCGCAGAGCGCCGCACCTTCCTTGCTCCACCTTGGCATTCACAGCGACCAACCAACTGTCTGCGGAAACACTGATTCTGTGATTGAATCAGTGTTTCCGTAATATCAGCATGTAAAAGGAGGCCATTCCCATGGGACGAGAAGAGGAAAGCCGACGGATCCTTGTGATCTGTTTTGCGGCGGCTCTTCTGGCTGTGGGAGCGGCCTTTTTTCTATGGCATATCGCAGGGGAGACGAAAGAGGAACCGCTTCCTGTGGTCGACCTTTCCAGCAAAGAATCTTCCCGGACACTCCTCGTCTATGTGACGGGCGCTGTGAGGCAGCCTGGGGTTTATGAGCTTGCCGAAGGGAGCCGCTTCTTCGACGCGGTGAAGGCGGCGGGGGATGTGCTGCCGTATGCTGCCATGGAAGATGTCAATATGGCGGAGCCGCTTTCTGACGGGATGAAGATCCATATCCCTCTTGATCCCGAGCAGGCAGATGCGCGGGGGAGCGGGCTCATCTCTATCAATGCCGCCAGCGCGAAAGAGCTCGAAGCACTCCCGGGCGTCGGTGCGGTGACGGCGGAGAAGATCATCCGCTACCGTGAAGAGCATGGCCGCTTTTCCTCGAAGGAGGAGCTCAAAAAGGTGCCCTCCATCGGGGAGGGCCGTTACCGGAAGATGGCGGATAAGATCACCCTATGATGATCCGGCTGGGACTTTTCTGGAGTGCGCTATTGCTGGCAGCGGGAGTTTTTCTTTTCGAGAAGCTTCCGCCTTTTCTGTTGCCTTATGGGTATGCTTTGCTGCTCCTTTCAGGAGGGCTTTTTCTTCTCTATGGGCATTTCCGCCGCCGCTTTTTCCTTGTCCTTTTGGGAGCGGCGCTCTCTCTTCTGACGATCGGCGCTTTCCGCATGGCGCTCTCCGATGCGCTGTGGCAGGAGCAGTCGCACTGGGCGAGCCGAAGCGCAGGCACCTATGAAGGCATTGTCATGGAGGAGCCGCTGGTGCAAAAAGGGGAGGAGGGCTATGCGAGGTATGCGCTTGCGCTCGTTTCCATCCGGTACGCCGATGGGACTCTCCAGCCGCTCTCGGGGACGTGCTACCTCTATGACCAGAAGGAAATCGAGTATTTCCATCCCGGTGACCGCCTTTACGCCGAAGGGGAAATGAGCCCGATCCGCCTGTATCAGAATCCGGGGAAGATCGACCTCACAGGGCGCTATCGGAGCCGCCATCTCCTTGGCAGGCTGTATCTCACCGAAGGCATGCATCCCGCCTTTGCCGGTGAGAGCAGTGCGTATCGCGTAGAGAGATTCTCTTCGGAGCTGAAGCGGTCGCTGAAAGAGACATTTGCTCCTTACATGGATCCGGTGCGCCTTTCGATCCTGATGACGCTCCTCTTCGGAGGGAATTACAATGATATTCCGGAAGAAGTCATGACGTCATTCTCCGCGACAGGCATCATCCATATACTCTCCGTCTCGGGTTCGCATGTGGCACTGCTCTTTGGCTTCCTGTACCTCTTGGGGCGATGGCTCTCGCTGCCGCGACGTTTTGTGATCCTGCCGGCCATCCTGCTTGTGCTGTTTTACGCTGTCCTCTCGGGACTTGTACCGCCCGTCATCCGTGCCGCGGTCATGGGGATCCTCTCCGTCGTTGGGATTTTTCTTGACCGAGAGAAGACGACGCTGAATCTTCTGGGGGCAGCGGTCCTTGGCATGCTGCTCTGGGATCCTTACTATGTGTATGATGTGAGCTTCCAGCTCTCTGTCGGTGCATCTGCGGGGATTCTTCTCTTTTATCGTCCGATTCTCCACTGGATGAGCCCTTTCCGAAAGCTGCCGAAATGGGTGAAGGAAGGGATCGCGCTGTCTTCTGCGGCGCAGCTCCTCACGATACCGATCATGCTCTATGATTTTCATCGTTTTCCGGTGTACTTCATCTTTGCGAATCTTTTCGTCACGCCGTTTCTGGAATGGGTCATCATCGCCGGTCTTCTCGCAGCGGTCATCTCGCTTCTTTGTCGTCCGCTGATGGCCGGGCTTCTCTATATGGCAGACTACGGTGTCTTCGCATCCCTGCGTCTGAATTTTCTTCTCTCCTCGGCCAGAGGAGCGCAGCTTGTGACAGGCGGCCTTTCTTTGCTAGAAACGGTCTTCTACTATGCGCTTCTTGCCGCAGTGTATTTCAGAAAGCGGCTTTCTATCCGCTCCCGCATGGCTGCTGGAGGGATCCTGTCGCTTCTTTTTCTTGCCATAGCGACGACTCAGCTCCTGGCGCCTTCGACCCGCGTCATCTGCCCGGATCTTGGCGGTGACCGCGGAATCCTTCTTGTCAATGACGGGCGAAACATCTTATACTATAAGGCAAGCCGCATCTCCTCACGCACCGCTGTCTGGGAGTGGAATTCCATCCTCGCCTATGAAGGGGTAGAGGAGGCAGATGTACTCATTCTGGATCTGGAGGATGTCGATAAGCCGCTCCCTCTCGTGATGGGGATACCTGTCAGGGAGATCTGGGTGACAGGCGGCGATCCGCGGAAATGGGCGACGCAGCTTCTGGCGGGGCAGACAGCGCGCGTGCGATGTCTGGGAAAGGCCGCACTTTCTTTGGATGAGCTGCACTTTATCACCAATGGCAGCAGCTGGCAGATGGTGATGGGGGAGAAGGACATCTTCCTTTCCGGACGAAGACCCATGCCGAAAGCGTCTCCTCATACCCTGTGGATCACCGGCAGCCATGGCTTTCAAGAATATACGGAAAAAGACGCGGAGGCCATGGCGCCCGAGCTGGTCATCTACGGCGGGACCCGTCTCGTCCATGCCTATGAAGATATGGAGTTTTTCGACTTCAAAGACATCCCATCCGTGAACCTGTATCAGAAGGGGATGCAGGAGATCGTGTACAAGAATGGGTGGAAGTTAGTGACTGGTGACCGCGGTTAGCCCGTGGGGCGTGCTGCCCTTTGATTTTTTGCGAAAGAGGTTCAGCAGGTTCTATAGGTTCTATAGGTAGGGCGGGGGTGGTGCGGCGCATAAAAATATGGGAGCGCCGCGGAGTATAGATGGTGGCGATGCCCGAAGGTGGGATTTCAGTCACGAGTCACTTTGCGCCCCTAATCCCCAATTCCTAGTATAGCGATTTGTTAACTTCTGGACTAAGTGAGAAGTTAGAAGTGAGAAACCAGGAAGGGGCGCACAATTCATATAGCGCCCCAATACCCTCCTTTTTTATTATATGAAACAGTTTGTTCATCATTTATATAAAACTCCACGGCGCTTCCTGATTTTATGCGCCGTACCTTCACTCCTCACTCCTAACTCCTCACTTGATTCGGAAGTTGACTTACATGCCAGTTATTTAGAAAACGAAATACTATGCACTCCCGATTCCTGTTTACATTTATACAAGGACGATCACTTATGCCTGCCAAAAAGTTAAATAAAAAGAACTGCTGCTTTCTCTATGGTGAAGATCTGGTATCCCTTGCCCTTCGTCGGGAGGGACTGCTCAAGGCCTATTTTGAGGGAGATCCGCCCGATCCCGTTCTGTTCGATGGAGAGGGAAGTCTGGAAGAGTATGAGAATGCCCTGGCAGGGCAGTCACTTTTTTCCAGTGCGACTGCGGTCGTGATACACAATCCCCCCTTCCTGAAGCGCATTTCGAAAGCAGAGAAAGAAGAAAAGGCGGCCCTCCACTTTGTGGAGAGGCTCGAAGGCCTGCCTCCTGATATTTTCTGCCTGATCCAGCTCGATGGAAAGCCGGACAAGCGAACGAAGATCGTGAAAGGGCTGCTGTCTGTCTGCTACAGTGAAGAGCTTTCGCTCCTTTTGCCGCGTGATGCGGCAGGTGCGATGATACGTCTCCTGTCAGCAGCGGGCAAGCGTGTCGATTTCTCCGCACGGACTTATTTGGAGGATGTACTCTCCTCGTGGGATACGATTTCCCTTCCCCTTTTGCAGACGGAATGTGATAAGATGGTACTGATGTGCGGGAAAAAGTCCGTCGTGACGAAGGAGCTTTTGGAGCTTGCACTTCCCGACTACATGAATCAGGGGATTTTCAAATTCGTCGATGCTCTTCTGGACAAAAAGTCACAGCTGGTCTTAGAGAGTGCGGACCGCGTCTTCACGGATATGACCACCACGATCAAAAATCTCGGACTTCTTTCTTCCAAATTCAGAAAGATCAAGATCTTGAAGGAAATGGAAAGGAATCACGTACCGCCCACCCGTATCCAGCAGGCGCTGGGGGTGAGATCCTCCTGGCAGTGGCGGGCCGTGCAGGCCGAGGCAAGGAAGGTCACGGAAGAAGAGGCGGAGTGGTTCCTTCTGGAGATCATGAAGTACCAGCTCGCTTCCCGCCAAGGCGCCTCGGAGCTTGAACTCAAAGATTTGCTCTTGAAGTATTGTTTGAGGAAATAAGTGACTGGCGATTGGCGGCTAGGGATAAGACTAAAAGACTGGGAGACATCAGACTCTCGTTTCGTCATCCTGAGCGGCGAGAAACGTCGTATGTGAGATAACGAATGCCAGAACAGTTGCGACCTCGTCATCGATCGCGGCGAAGCAGCCACCTTCATTCCTCATTCAAGAGAGACTTTCATCCCTGATCAAAGGGCAGCACGCCCCAGGGGCTAATCCTGAACCCATACACCTTACACCCCAATGTCATATACGAAACGAAGGGACTATCATTGAGTAAAAGACGATACCGCTGGAAGCGGATATTCGGACTGGTTTTCACACTGGCTGTTATCGGCATCGGAAGCGCGCCGTTTCTCTGGGTAAGTGACGGCAGGGTCATCCCCGGCGTCACCATCCATGGGACAAAGGCAGGCGGCTCGACGGAGGAAGAGCTCAAGGAGCTTTTTTCCGTGAAAAATGCGGATCTTTTGCATGGAAGGCTGGTACTTACAAAGGAGGATGCTCACGAAGAGATCTCCTTCCGCTCGCTCTCTGTCCGCTATGACGAGAAGGCCATAGAGAAAGCCATGGCTCTTGGTCGGACAGGCGGGTTCTTCCAGCGCTGGTACGATCGCTGGCGGATCCTCCTCACCGGGCATAGTGCGGCCATCGATGCTTCTTTTGATGAGAAGCACCTCACCGAGGATATCGCCCAGCTGGTCACCAAGTATGCCAAGCCTCCTGTCAATGCGAAGCCCCGGTTTGGGAAAGACGGATCCGTTTCCTTCGATGAAGGCAGGCCTTCCATGAAAATCGACAAGGCGGCACTGGAAGAAGCATCCGCGCTTCAACTCAAAAAGGGCGAAAGCGGAGAGGTGGAGATCCCCGCCACAGACATCCAGAAGCCGAATATGACAAAGGAGGCTGCCAAGGAAATCAATGCGGTCCTTGCCGAATACACGACCACCTTTTATCCAGGGGGCAACCGCAGCAGAAATATCGAGATCGCTGCAAACAGTATCAGCGGCAGGTACATCGCACCGGGAGTCTCTTTTTCCTATAACCAGGCGACAGGTTCCCGTTCCAGCGCGAATGGCTATCTCGAAGCCCCTGTCATTATCAATGGCAAGGTCGAGCCGGGGACAGGCGGCGGCGTCTGTCAGGTGAGCACGACGCTCTTCAATGCCGTCATTCTGTCAGGGCTTGCCGTGACAGAGCGTACCTGTCACTATTCGCCGGCATCCTATGCACCGATCGGGCGTGATGCGACCGTCGCGGAAGGTTCTCTCGATTTCTGCTTCCTGAATCATTTGAAGCATGGCGTCTACATTTATGCGGTCTACGAACCGGGTGCTGTGACCGTGCGCATCTTAGGAAATCAGGAAGACAAGCCCTCTTTCGTAGAGATCGCAAAGAAGAGCGACGAAGTCCTGCCCTTTAAGACCGTGATCCGTGTCGACCCTTCGCAGGAAGAGGATAAAAAGGTCGAGGAAGGCCACGAAGGACACAATGTCCTCGTCACGCAGTCTGTCAAGTGGGCTGACGGCCGCATCTACCACGACAGCTTTTTCTCTGACTATGAACCTGTCGATACTGTCATCACCTATCAGGTGAAACCGGAAGACCCACCAGAGCCGTCAGCGCCGCCGTCCCCTAAGGCAGTGAAGAAGGGAGCATGAAGTGATGAGAAATGAGAAATTAGAAATTAGAAATGAGAAATGGTGGAGCGGCGCATCAAAATATAGAAGCGCCGCGGAGCGTAAATCATGGCAATGCCTGACGGTGGCATTTAGTGACTAGTCACTAGTCACCAGTCACTGGTCAATTGGGATTTCTAATCCCTAATCCCTAATCCCTAATTTCTAATGTCTCATCCTAAAAAGTCGAAATGCCACCACCTGTGTTATCTATACCTCGAAAGGAGATCCTATGGGAAAGTATCGTCTGAAGTCCCGACAGGCGGGATCCGTCATCACTTTGATGGAGATCGACACCGAGAGCCGTGCATGGTACATCAAGGCCGACCATAAAGAAGCCGCATTGAAGGCACTCAAAGATATGGGGCCGGCTTTGGCATGCGTGGAAACGATCTATATCAATGGTGATGATGTGTCGAGTGTGGTTTTTGCGCCCGCAGCGCCCATGATGGATCCGGATATGCCGCCGGCGGATTTCCCGCCGCCGGAAGAGCCCATGGAGAGCTACAGCCTTGCGCCGGATATCCCTGTCTTCCCGACCGCGGACGACATCGCCGCGGCGCAGGAAGCGGAAATGACGGTACCGGCAGAAGAGACACCGATGCCGGGGATCTCCATGCCGAGCAGTCTGCCATCTCTTTCGAGCGTCCTGCCGAAGAGTGCTTTCATAGCGCCCGCACCCGCTGCCAAAAAAAGCGGCGCAGTGAATGGCATATACCTTGGCAGGAAGCATATCACGGGAGAGGCCATCGAGATCCGCACCGTGAATGAAGAGAAGGATGGTGTCATTTTTGTCGGCACGGTGATCTCTATCGAGGTCCGCGAGCTTCGCAGCAAAAAGAAGCTTCTTCTCATGAATCTGGCCGATGAAACGAATGGCATCCCGTGCAAGAAATTTTTCGACCGACCCGAGGAGGCAGAAGCTGTCGAGTCTTTGAAGCCGGGGACGACAGTCAAGGTGCGCGGCAATGTGCGCCTCGACAAGTACTCCGGCGGGCTTGTGCTGGAGCTGTCTCAGATGGAAAAGGGAGAGACAGTCAAGATCGACCACGAGGACAATTACGAGACGCCGCGCGTCGAGCTCCATCTGCATACGAAAATGAGTCTCGATGGTCTTATCGACAATGAAGAGATCATCAAGACAGCAGCAAAGTGGCATCATCCGGCGGTCGCGATCACAGACCATGGCGTCATTCAGGCATTCCCGAAGATCCAGGATCTCGCAGACAAGTATCACCAGAAGGTCATCTATGGCATGGAGGGGTACATGATCGATGAGATCCCGGCAGATCCGGATGCCGACCGCCAGCAGTACGGGCATATCATCATCCTTGCGAAGAACATCACCGGCCTGCGCAACCTGTACCGCATGGTGACACTGTCGCACCTCAAATTTTACAGAAAACGTCCGCTCATCCCCAAGCCCATTTTGGAAGAGCTTCATGAAGGCTTGATCTACGGCTCCGCCTGCGTCATGGGAGAATTCTTCCGTGCGGTCCTTGCGGGGGAGAGTGATGAAGAGCTCATCCAAAAAGCCAAGTTCTATGATTACCTCGAAGTCCAGCCGCTCGGAAACAATGAATTCCTCATCAATGACGACAAGTATGGCAAGATCAATACGAAGAAGGACTTAGAGGATCTGAACCGCAAGGTCATCGAGATCGCCGACAAGGCAGGGATGCCCTGCTGCGCGACATCCGACGCCCATTACATGTTTGCGGAAGACCAGAGAAATCGTGACATTCTCCTCTCGAACTGGGAGAAGCCGGGGAAGATCGAGTCCCATCCGCCCGTTTACATCCGTACCACACAGGAAATGCTTGACGAATTCAGCTACCTTCCGAAAGAAAAGGCGATCGAGATCGTTGTCACGAATACAAGAAGGATCGCTGAGCAGTGCGAAGTCTTAAAGCCACTCGCCGAAGAGTGGAAATCCTACAACCCGAAAATCGCAGGTGCGGATGAGAAGCTGGTCAAGATGTGCTACGACAATGCGAAGGCCATCTACGGCGACCCGCTCCCGAAGGTCGTACAGGACCGTCTGACGCTCGAGCTCACGCCGATCATCAATCACGGCTACGGCGTCCTCTACTACATCGCGCACAAGCTTGTCAAGCACTCGAATGATCGCGGCTACCTTGTCGGCTCGCGAGGCTCTGTCGGCTCCTCCTTCGTCGCGACGATGTCAGGCATCACAGAGGTGAATCCCCTCCCGCCGCACTACGTCTGCCCGAAGTGCCACTGGACCCATTTCTTCGAAGACGGCTCTGTCGGCGGCGGCTTCGACCTGCCGGATAAGAAATGCCCGAAGTGCGGGAGCGACCTCTCAAAGAACGGGCATGACATCCCGTTCGCCGTTTTCCTCGGATTCGACGGAGACAAGGTACCGGATATCGACCTTAATTTCTCCTCGGGAGACGATCAGGGCGTCGCGCACAAATATACCGAAGAGCTTTTCGGCCGCGACAATGTCTTCCGTGCCGGCACCATTGCAGGCATTCAGGATAAAACAGCGTATGGCTTCGTCAAGAAATACGCGGAGAATCGCGGGCTGACATTCAATGATATTTTCATCGAAAAACTCTCCGCCGGTGTAGCCGGGGTGAAGCGCACGACCGGCCAGCATCCGGCAGGCATCATGGTCTGCCCGCGTGATATGGATATTCACAATTTCACGCCGCTCCAGTACGCCGCGAATAAAAAATACCTGAAGGATGAGAATGGCCGGCAGATCCCCGGGACCATCACCACACACTTCGATTACCACTCCATCTCCGGCCGTATGCTGAAGCTGGATATTCTGGGCCACGATGATCCGAAAGTCATCCGTATGCTGCAGGACATCACCGGTATCGATCCTTTGAAAATCCCCTTTGATGACCAGAAGACACTGTCCCTCTTCAGCTCGCCCGAGGCACTGGGCCTGACACCGGACGAGCTTGCGAGTGCCATCGGGAATAAAGGCGTCACCGTCGGCGCTCTCGGCCTGCCGGAATACGGCACCCCCTTCGTCCGCGGCATGCTCGAAGACACGCGCCCGAAGAATTTCTCAGAGCTGGTGCGTATTTCCGGTTTCTCCCACGGCACGGACGTATGGCTGAACAATGCCAAGGACCTCATCAAGAACGGCGTCGTCAAACTGGAGGATGCGATTTCCACCCGAGACGACGTCATGAACTACCTCATCCAGCATGGCGTGAAGCCCCTGACATCCTTCAAAGTCATGGAAAATGTCCGTAAAGGCAAGGGACTCGAAAAAGGCGGCTCGAACAACCGCGCTGAACTTGACGCCGCGCACGTGCCGCAGTGGTTCATCGACTCCTGCCTCAAGATCGGCTACCTCTTCCCGAGAGCCCATGCCGTCGCCTACGTCATGATGGCCTTCCGCATCGCATGGTTCAAGGTCTATCAGCCGCTGGCCTACTATGCCGCCTACTTCACCATCCGTGCCGAAGGCTCCTTCAATGCACCCGTCATCCTGCGCGGCCTTGCGTCCATGAAGCAGGAGCTGGCCCGCATCGCAGCGCTCGACAAGCCGACAGCCGTGGAAAAAGGAAATGCGACCGTCATCGAAGTCGCTGCGGAAATGTACCTGCGCGGCCTCTCCTTCCTGCCGATTGATTTGGAAAAATCTGACGCTTCGCAATTCCTCATGGTCGATGGGAAACTCCTGCCGCCATTCAACTGCATCCCTGCTCTTGGCGATGCCGTGGCCAAGGAAATCGTACTTGCCAGACAGGATCATCCCTTCACCTCGAAGGAGGACCTCAAGAAGCGAGGCAAGGTCAGCCAGTCCATCATAGATACCTTAGACTCCATGGGCGTCCTCAAAGGACTGCCGGAAGAAGAACAGATGAGTCTCTTTGCATTCTAGTCTAGTCGCTGGCGCGACGGGTTCAGGGTTAGCCTCGGGGGCGGGACGCCCCTGGATTGCGGATGAAAGCGTTGCTCGAATGAGAAATTAGAAATGAGAAATGCGAAATGGTGGTGCGGCGCATAACAACATGGAAGCGCCGCGGAGGTTTGAAACTGGCGGTTTTCTCGTATCGCAAACCTAATCCCTAGCCACTAATCCCTAGCTACCAGTCACAAGTCACTAGCCACTCATCCCTGCTTTCAAACTTCAGGTTGACAGGTTCAAGGTTGCGGAGCGGCGCATAAAATAAGTAGGCGCCGTGAGTTTTAGATAAGTCGAGGCGTTGCAAAGCGACGCAAATAAAAATGCCAACCCCTTCCTCTGCGCGGGTTTTCCTCTTTTAGAGGAAGCGGATCGCGATAGTACTCCCTCCTTTCAGAGGAAGGAGGGAGAATTTGGAATGCGGGCATTGCCTCATATATACTCGCGGCGTTTTTGATTTTTATGCGCCGCACCAACCCTGTTGAACCCTCTGAACCTGTAGAACCCGCTGAACCTCTTTTGCACGCAATCAAAGAATGGCAACGCCCCGAGGGGCTAACCCTGAACACTATTTCCCTTAGCCAATACGATAAAGGAGAACACCCCATGTCCCAAGACTCTCTATTTCACGCCACCACCATCCTCGCAGTCAAGAAGGATGGACACACCGCCGTCGCCGGCGACGGGCAGGTGACCATGGGCAATGCGGTCATCATGAAGAATACCGCCCGCAAAGTGCGCCGCCTCTATCACGGCCGCGTCATTGCCGGATTTGCAGGCTCTGTCGCTGATGCCTTTGCGCTCTTTGATAAATTCGAGGCGCGCCTCTCCGACTGCAATGGCAATCTTGTCCGCGCAGCCGTCGAATTTGCCAAGGAGTGGCGACGCGATCGCGTGCTGCAGAAACTCGAAGCCCTTCTCATCATGACTGATGGGGAGCACCTCTTCCTGGTTTCCGGAAACGGCGAAGTCATTGAGCCGGACGATGGCATCCTCGCCATCGGTAGCGGCGGAAACTACGCCCTTGCCGCCGCGCGTGCTCTGGTCTCCGCGACCGATCTCTCCGCTCGTGACATTGCGGAGAAATCCCTGCACATCGCCGCCGACATCTGCGTCTATACGAATCACAATGTCATCGTGGAGGAAATCTGATGAACGAAAATACAAACCTGACCCCGCGAAAAATCGTGGAATACTTGGACCAGTACATCATCGGGCAGAGCGATGCGAAGAGATCTGTAGCCGTCGCCCTCCGAAACCGCTGGCGTGCCAGCCGCCTCACGCCGGAAATGGCGAAAGAGGTGAGCCCGAAGAACATTCTCCTCATCGGGCCGACCGGTGTCGGCAAGACAGAGATCGCCCGCCGCATCGCGACCCTCACCCGCGCCCCCTTCGTCAAGGTCGAAGCGACCAAGTACACCGAAGTCGGCTACGTCGGCCGCGACGTCGAGTCCATGATCCGCGACCTTGCCGAAGAAGCCGTCCGCCTTGTGAAGAAAGAAGAGAGCGCCCGCCACGGCAAGGATGCGGACGAAGAAGCGATCCACCGCATCGCAGAAGCCATGTGGCCCTCCAAGAAAGTCGAGACACGAAGTCCCATGGACATCATCTTCGGCGAAGCGAAGAAAGAGACGCCGATGGATGAAGGCGAGAAAGAGCGAAGAAAGGACCTCGAGACGCGCATCCGAAACGGTGACCTTGACGACCGCGTGATCGAGATCGAAGTGGAAGAGAAAGGAAATCCGGGGAACACCGATAACGAACAGGCGAATCAGATTTCCATGATGCTCTCCTCCATGATGCCGAAGAAAATGAAAAAGAAGAAAGTCACCGTCCGCGACGCGAAGAGAATCCTCGCAGAAGCCGCTGCCGATGAGATGGTCGATATGGAAGTCGTCAAAGACAAAGCCATCCACTACGCCGAAGAACGCGGCATCATTTTCATCGATGAGATCGACAAGATCGCAGGCGGCCGTTCCTCCGGCGGCCCCGATGTTTCCAGAGAAGGCGTGCAGCGCGACATCCTCCCGATCGTCGAAGGCGCGACCGTCAAGACCAAGTACGGCCAGATGAAGACCGACCACATCCTCTTCATGGCCGCCGGCGCCTTCCACGTCTCCAAGCCCAGCGACCTCATCCCCGAGCTCCAGGGACGCTTCCCGATCCGCGTCGAGCTTTCAAGCCTCACCAAGGATGACCTCCGCAGCATCCTGACCGAGCCGCGGCAGGCCCTCATCCGCCAGTACACCGCGCTCCTCGAGACCGAAGGTGTCGACATCACCTTCACCGAAGACGCCCTCTCCGCCATCGCCGCCATCGCCTCCCGCGTGAATACCGAGACCGAAGACATCGGCGCCCGCCGCCTCTATACGATCCTCGAGCGCGTCTTAGAAGACCTCTCCTTCGATGCGCCAGACCTCGAAGACAAGCACGTCACCATCGACGAGAGCTATGTGAGAAATAAGCTCGGCGACGTCACCGAGAATATTGATATTTCGAATTACATCCTGTAACCCTTTGCACTTTGCGCACAGTATAAAACCGCCGGAAGGGGACCCATTGTGGATCACCTTCCGGCGGTTTTGCATCGATGTCGGGGGGGATCGGTAGGTATGAGTGTACAATCAAAAGCGGCTCATTATAATCGGCCCATTATATTTTGCAAATACTCATTGTTAGTGCTAGAATGAGTAATCAAGAAGAAAAAGAAAAGCCTCACATGTAAGGGAGGGAAACTATATGAAAAATAGATGGATAATTATACCGATTACGCTTTTATGCCTTGGTACACAAGTATCTGTAGATGCTGCAGATGTATCACAACCTTTTGCACACCAGGAATTGCAAAAT
>CAVBQN010000042.1:0-15125 GCA_963597545.1 Fusicatenibacter saccharivorans | reverse complement strand
ACCGCTAGCATGCCCCTATTGCCTTCGGCACTTCCCCCGAAGGGGGAAGCAAGACGTTACGTAGCTAACGATTTCCTTAACTTAATAGCATTACCCCTTGAGGGGAAGGTGCCCGGAAGGGGCGGATAGGGCACTCGCGGTATGAAAGGCAGAAGAAAGAAGATGTCACCTGGTCTCCTGATCCCCGTCCTTATTTCACATATTTGGCAAGCTCTTCGACAGTCACTTCCTTCAGGAAGCCCTGACCGATCTCCTTCATGAGGGCGAGCTGGAGCTTCCCTTCCTTGACATGCTTGCTTTTTGCCATATCCGCAGCGAGGATCTCGGGAGCGATGTGTGTCTCCGTGGGGAGAGACAGCGATTTCAAGACGTACTCGAGACGGCTCGTGGCGCCGCGGGTGGTGAGCCCGAGAAGCTCGGCGCGCTTGGTGACGAGGTACATGCCGATCGCTGTCGCTTCGCCGTGGGTGATCGTTTTGTCATCGTAGCGGCAGCAGCGCTCGATGGCTCCGCCGATGGTGTGTCCGAAGTCGAGTAGGCGGCGCTCCTTCTTGCCGGTGGGGTCGATCTCTACATAGTGCGCCTTGATGGTGCAGCAGCGGCGGATGATCTCCGGCAGCACGCGCAGGAGATCCATGTCGGAATGGGCTTTTTCGAAAAGCTCGAAGAGCTCCTTGTCACAGACGCAGCCGAGCTTCACGGCCTCGCCCATGCCATTGTGCAGGTATTTTTTCGGCAGCGTCTTGGCCATGCCGGGGTCGATATAGACGGCGCGCGGCTGATAGAAGGCGCCGACGAGATTCTTGCCCGCCGTGATGTCGAGCGTGATCTTGCCGCCGATGGCGCTGCCGATCTGCGAGAGTACGGATGTCGGGAACTGGATGTATGCGATGCCGCGGTGGTAGGTGGCTGCGACGAAGCCGGTGATATCACCGACGACACGTCCGCCGAGTGCGATGAGTACGCCGTCGGAGGGCAGGCCAAAGTCGACGAGCGCGCCGTAGACGCGGTTCACGATGGAGAGGCTTCTCGATTTCTCACTCGAGGGGACGACGATCATCTGGGTGCGGATGCCAGCGGATTCGAGGGATTTCACAAGATCCATGCCGTAGAGGCGATCGATCCCATCCTCTGTGATGATGGCCGCATCATGTGCACCCGTGAGGGAAGAGACCGCATCTCCTGCGTGGCGGATGAGCCCGCTGTCGATCACGATGTCGTAGGAATCCTTGCCGAGGTTGATATGTATTTTTTCCATAAAGAAGCCTCCTTTTGAGAAATAAGAGTTTCATTAAATATATTATAACGTAAGGACGAAGGAGGGGGAAGGGGGGCCTTGGGGGAGCGGATCCCATCACGGCGGCGGATCTCCTGAAAATATGTATACATGGCGTCCTCCTCGCCCTAATGCTATTAAGTTAAGCGGCAGAACGTTCTTGGCTCCCCATCGGGGGAGCTCCCCCGAAGGGGGAAGCAAGACGTTACGTAGCTAACGATTTCCTTAACTTAATAACATTACTCCTCGCCCGGCGCCCTGCCTCATGGGAAAGCAGCCGTCATTTTCGCTTTCTTGGTTCATTATGTTATAATGTTAAAAAATGCTGATCATACGGGATACCGATGCGATCAGCGTTCTCGGAAAATATATCACCCGGAGGAGGGGTCTTGATGGATCATGAAATCATAGAGCAGGTGCTGTACGATCCGACTGGCAGCACGCGCCGGGATTCGCTGCGGCGGATCACCATGACATACGCTTTGGACAGCGGAGAAGGCGAGTGGATGAAGACGAGTGACAAGGTCAATGCGGCGCTCCGGGAGGCACTCGTGGCAAACCATGCAGTCGGGCTTCTCGCAGGTACCTATGATGAGGCGCTCACCATCACGCGGGTCAGCGACTACCTCCTTCACCTACTGGACTATAGCCTGGAAGAATTCCGGGAGATCTCCGGCGTGAGTCTCGGCACGCTTTTCGGCAGGAAGCTGCCGCTCTTTTCCGATAGAGAGCGTTTTGCTTCTTTTCAGGGAAGGGCTGAGGCTGTCCTCATGATGAAGGGCGGTCTGCCGCTGAAGACCGCCCTTTACAAGATGGACACAGTCAGGGAGGATGGCGAAAGGATCTGGATCCTTTCCGTGCAGGTGAACTGGTCGGATCAGAATCTGGAGGTCGTGACACATACGCTCCATGCAGGCTTCTGGTACACTGACTATGATGAGGAAGGGAAGTTCAAGGGCATCGTGTACAACCAGGCCTTCCGTCAGATGCTCGGCTTTCAGGACGAGTCAGATTTCCCGAATACATGGGAGGCGTGGGCAGACCTTGTGCATCCGGCGGATGCGCCGCGGGTCTTCCGCAATGTAGAGAATGTCGCATGGGGACGCATGCCCCGCTTTGAAATGGACTACCGTGTGAAGGATGCCTCGGGCGTGTACCACTGGTTCCGAGACAATGCAGAAGCGATCCGCCGTCAGGATGGGACGCCCCGGCGCATGGCGGGCGTTTTCTTCAATATCGACGAAGAAAAGCGGCTTGAGCAGAAGCAGCGGCGCAGCGATGCCTTCCATCGCGCGTTCACGACAGCGAATCTTTCCGAATACTACGTGGATCTCAATGAAGGCACATTCGCCTCGCTCAAGGAGGATGACTCCCTCTTCGCGGAATGGGAAACGGGCAGCAGCTGGAAAGAGCTGGTGAAGATCTACATCGACCGTTTTGTCTGTGAGGAGGACAGGACGGCCATGGCACTGCTGTACAGCAGTGAGTATCTGCTGCGCCAGATCCGTTTGGGAAATCGGGAATTCAGCCTCGACTGCCGCATCCGCATCGGAGAAGACATCCGCTGGGTGAGAAATACGCTCATTTATGATGAGGGTGACGATGGCTCGACGGGACTGCTTGTCTTCGTCCGCGACATCACGGAGGTCAAGAAAGAGTCGGAGCGCATCGAGGAGCTCATGCACAAGAAGGACGAGATCGACCTCTTGCTACAGGGGACACTGAAGCTCATAGACTGCTACGCGGTCTGCGATCTGGCAGAGGATACCTATGATTTCTACAGCATGAAGTCCGAGGCGCACTATCCTCCAAAGGGGACGTATCACGACTTTATGCGTGCCATGGGAGAAAACTACTGCACCTTGGAGGAGAGCGAGAGCTCCTTTGAGGACATGATCTCGCCCGCCTATCTCTGGGAAAGGCTTTCGCAACCGGAGAGCATTTTCCGCTTCGAGTACAGAGAAAAGAATACGGAGCGATATAAGACCCTGTCCTGCTCCCCCATCCAGTGGGAACACGGCAGGGCCAAGAAAATACTTCTGATCTCTCAGGACACCACAGAAGAGAAGCTTTCGGAGATCCGCACCCATGATGCACTGCGTGATGCCTGTCAGACAGCGAACCGTGCGAATCAGGCCAAGACCGAATTCCTGTCCAACATGTCTCATGATATCCGCACGCCTATGAATGCGATCGTCGGCATGACAGCCATCGCCGGTGCGCACATCAATGATAAGGAGCGCGTCAGAGACTGCCTGGAAAAGATCACGCAGGCGAGCCACCATCTTCTGGAGCTCATCAATGAAGTCCTCGACATGGCGCGTATCGAAAATGGGAAGATCTCTTTGAATGAAGAGGAATTCAACCTGTCTGATCTTGTGGACAACATCGTCACCATCAGCCGCCCGGGGATCGAGAAGCACGGACACCGGCTCGATATGCACATTTCGAAAATCACACACGAAAAAGTGCGGGGCGACAGCCTGCGCCTCCGGCAGCTCCTCATGAACGTCATGTCGAACGCCATCAAGTACACGCCGGACGGCGGAAGGATCGGATTCTCGATCCGGGAGATCCCGACAGAAGCCAGAGGGGGCGGGTACTATGAATTTATCATCAAAGACAATGGCATCGGCATGACCCGTTCCTTCCAGAAGATCATGTTCGAGCCTTTCATCCGTGCCGATGATAAGCGAACGAGCCAGATCCAGGGCACCGGCCTTGGCATGCCCATCGCACAGAACATCGCGCGCCTCATGAATGGCACGATCTCCGTGGAAAGCGCGCCGGGGAAGGGCAGCACCTTCACGATCACCATCTACCTCAAACGACAGGAAGAAAAGATCGATGATCTGAGCCATCTCATTCACCGTCCCATCCTCATCGTGGATGACGATGCCCTTTCCTGTGAGAGCGCTGTCGGCATTTTAAAGGACATCGGCCTTCAAGGAGAAGCGGCGACCTCCGGCGAGGAAGCGATCGCCAAGGCAGAAGCTCTTCGCGCAGCGCATGAAAACTATCACGCCGTCATCATCGCCTGGAAAATGCCCGGAATGGGCGGCATAGAGACCGTCCGGCGGCTTCGGAAGATCGTCGGCGCAGGTGTCACCATCATCATACAGTCTGCGTATGACTATGCGGCGATCGAAGCAGAAGCTCGCGAGGCAGGGGCCGACGACTTCATCACGAAGCCACTCTTCCGCTCCCGTCTCCTCACTGCGCTGAAGGCGAGCGCCGAAGGGGAAAGCAAGGCAGCGGAAGAGACAGGCGTCCTGGCGCTCAGTAGCCTGCGACTGGCCGGCCGGCGCATCCTTGTCGTCGAGGATAATGCCCTGAACCGTGAAATCGCGCAGGAGCTCCTCGAAATGACAGGCGCCGATGTCGAGACGGCAATGAATGGACAAGACGGCGTCGACAAGGTCGCCTCCCATCCATCGGGCTACTACCAGCTCGTCTTCATGGATATCCAAATGCCTGTCATGAATGGCTATGAAGCCACCAGAGCGATCCGCTGCCTCCCTGAGAGGGATGCCAAAACACTTCCGATCCTCGCCATGACGGCGAATGCCTTCGCCGAAGACGTCGTCCGTGCCAAGAATGCCGGCATGAACGAGCACATCGCCAAGCCTCTCGATATGGCAAGACTTGCGGGCGTGCTCCGGCGGTGGGTGAAGTGAGAAATGGCGGTGCAGCTTCGCCGCCAATAGAAAAGGAGCTGTGAAGAAATGAATCCTCATTTCTTCACAGCTCCTTTTTACTTTGCTTTCATTTGGTTCAGGGTTCAAGGTTCAGGGTTCAAGGTTCAAGGTTCAGGGGTGAGGTGGCAGCTTCGCCGCCTTTTTTTAAAAGATGGTATTCTCGTATCGTCAGCCTTCCCCTCGAGGGGAAGGTGCCCCGAAGGGGCGGATAGGGCACAGGCGGCATGAAAGAGAGCGGGAAAGAGCGTCTCAAGTACGTCGTTTATGAGAGTACCCGAGCACCGCTCCGCGTCAATTTATATAAAGGACGATGCCCGATTAAGAATCATTCTCGCCCCTTCCTCTGGAAGGAGCAGACGAGCGAAGCGAGGCCGGGTTGGCATCCCCGCGTGTGAAAAACCGCATCGAGAGCCAACCTCCGCCCCTTCGGGGCACCTCCTTCCAAAGGAAGGAGGGAGAAAAGCGGAGTGCGTTGACTGGTAACTAGGGCTCCGGGCTCTCTTGGCGGCTTCGCCGCGATCCTTCAACTCAGGTCGCAGCTGTTCTGGCATTCGTTATCTCACATACGACGTTTCTCACCGCTCAGGATGACGAAACGGGGCGATGCCCGATCAAGAATCATTCTCGCCCCTTCCTCTGGAAGGGGCAGACGAGCGAAGCGAGGCGGGGTTGGCATCCTCGCATGTGAAAATACCGCTTCGAGAGCCAACCTCCGCCCCTTCGGGGCACCTCCTTCCAAAGGAAGGAGGGAGAAAAGAGGAGTGTGTTGACTGGTAACTAGGGCTCAAGGCTCTCGTGGCAGCTTTGCCGCATTTCAGATGACGGTATCCTCGTATCGTCAGCCTTCCCCTCGAGGGGAAGGTGCCCCGAAGGGGCGGATAGGGCACAGGCGGTATGAAAGAGGATGGGAAAATGCGTCTCAAGTCGACGATTTACGAAAGCACCCTATCCACCGCTGACGCGGTCCCCCTTCCCCAATGGGGAAGGCAAATCGGTGGCGGCTTCGCCGAGATCGATGAAGAGGTCGTAGCTGTTCTGACATTCGTTATCTCAAGTGCGACGTTTCTCGCCGCTCAGGATGACGAAACGGGGCGATGCCCGAAAGTCGTATGTAAGTCCCTAGTGATGTACACTGCTTTAAAGGGGTTCAGGGTTCAGGGTTCAGGGTTCAGGGTTCAGGGTTCAGAGGGGTGGTGCGGCGCATAAAAACAGGGAAGCGCCGCGGAGGTTTGAAACTAGCGGTTTTCTCGTATCGCAAACCTAATCCCTGGCTACTAGTCCCTAGTCCCCAGTCCCCAGTCACTTGAGACTCCTAATCCCTAGCCACTAGCCACTAGTCACCAGTCACTAGTCACCAGCCACCCGTCACGCATCTCCCCCGATATCCACGCAATGCGGACAGGGGGCGATCCTTTGTCTCTCGCTCATTCGTTATATTTCTCTTGATTTCTCATTTTTTTACGTGAGCGAACTTCCTCTTGACGAATGTTTTACAAAAAAATGGAACGGCGCGCCGGGGTGTGAATAGGCTATTCACAGAATCCACAGTTGTGAACAAGAGAATGGGGACGCGCGAGAACGATGAAATCATGCTGTTTCAGAGATGCCGACGGATGTTGATTTCACTTATTCACAGATATTCACAATTTTCTGTGTATATCTAAGGTGGACAAGTGTGGGATTTGGCTCACTGTCGAAACTATGAACAGGTGACTTTTCACAATTCACAATTTTGTGAATAACTGTGAACAACTCTGTGGATAAAAAAGCGATCCCGCGTGAATGCATCGCAAGGGATCGCCAACTGCCAAAAGCTAACCGCGTACTGTTTCTAGGGAAACGCTGATTCAATCGCAGAGTCAGATTTTACAAGAATTTTTATACATAGCTTCGTCATAACCTTCCTTAAATAGCTCGCTATTCTCGTCAGGTTATTCCTTGCTATGCATAAAGATTCAAGAGTAAAATCTGACAACGATTGAATCAGTGTTTCCCTAGAAAGATCCCTCGGCTACGCTCGGGATGACGATACGGGAAAGGGATACCCCCAGAAAGTTTGAAAGCAGGGATGAGTAGCTAGGGATTAGGTGTCGCAAGTGACTGGTGACTAGTGACTGGCATGCCAGCTCATGGCATCGCCATTATTTATGCTTCGCGGCGCATTTCGTCATCCTGAGCGGAGTGAAATGTCGGATGTTCGATCATGTAAAGGCGGAACAGTGAGAACTGAGTCGAAGGATCTGGCGCCGCACCACCATTTCTAATTCCTCATTCCTAATTTCTCATTCAAGCAAAGCTTTCATCCGTAATCAAGGGCGCCCCGCCCACGGGCTAACCCTGAACCCCTTTCCTCTCATTATACACTTCTTCATAAAAAGCAAGCCACATTTTCTTGATACGCCCTCATAAAAAGGATTTATACTGCTTCTCATAAATTTCTCATACAGCAGCAAATCCGCTGTTTTCTCACTTTTTGGCGGTTTCTCTCACTTTCTTGTCAAAGAAATCTTGTCTTCGAAAATATTTTCCCTATTCCCTTTTCTCACGATTTGTTGTATTATAGTTCCGGCACAAGATATTGTGCTTATATTTTTGTTAATTTCATACATTTTGTATTTACTATAAAGCCGATAAAACCTAAGAAAATCGTCGGATTACCAGCGGGAGAGTGCATCAGCTATGGAAAATCGAGAAGAAATGACGGGAATCACAGTCAAAACAAACGTAATAAAGAGAAATGGGCAGGAAGTTGCTTTTGATATTTCCAAGATCGTGAATGCCATCCGCAAAGCCAATAAGGAAGTCGAAGGCATCCATCAGATGAGCAGCTTCCAGATTCAGGCCGTCGCCGACAACATCGCCAAGAAGATCTCGGCGTATTCGCATGCCTGCAATGTAGAAGACATTCAGGACATGGTCGAGACGGGCATCATGGAAATGCGCGGCTACGAGGTGGCGCAGAAGTACGTCCGCTACCGCTACAAACGCGAGATCTCCAGAAAGAGCAATACCACCGATGACGGGATCCTCTCCCTCATCGACCTCAACAATGAAGAGGTGAAGCAGGAAAACTCGAACAAGAACCCCGTCATCAATTCCACGCAGCGTGACTACATGGCCGGCGAGGTATCGAAAGACCTCACCCGCCGCCTGCTGCTCCCGGAGGAGATCGTGAAAGCGCACGAGCAGGGCATCATCCATTTCCACGACGCCGACTATTTCGCCCAGCGCGAGCACAACTGCGACCTCATCAATCTGGAAGACATGCTGCAGAATGGTACCGTCATCAGCCAGACCATGATCGAAAAGCCGCACTCCTTCTTCACCGCGTGCAATGTCACGACGCAGATCGTCGCGCAGGTCGCTTCGAACCAGTACGGCGGACAGTCCTTCACGCTCGCGCACCTTGCTCCCTTCGTAGACATCAGCCGTCAGAAGATCAGAAAAGAAGTCCTCGCAGAGCGCAGGGAAACCGGCGAATCGATGGATGAAGACATCATCTCCAAGATCGTGGAACGCCGCCTGAAGGAAGAGATCAAGTCCGGCATCCAGACCATCCAGTACCAGCTCATCACCCTCATGACCTGTAACGGGCAGGCACCTTTCGTCACCATGTTCATGTACCTTGATGAAGTCGCAGACGGCCAGACGAGGAAGGACCTTGCCCTCATCATCGAAGAAGTCCTCCGTCAGCGCATGCAGGGCGTCAAGAATGAAAAGGGCGTATGGATCACCCCCGCCTTCCCGAAGCTTATCTACGTCCTCGATGAAGACAATATCCATGAGGATACCCCCTACTACTACCTCACCAAGCTCGCTGCGGAATGTACCGCCAAGCGCATGGTGCCAGACTACATTTCCGCCAAGATCATGCGACAGATGAAAAATGGCGATGTCTACCCATGCATGGGCTGCCGCAGCTTCCTCACACCGGATACCGAAGGTCTTGGCAAGGATGGCAAGCACAAGTACTACGGCCGCTTCAATCAGGGCGTCGTCACCATCAATCTCGTCGACGTCGCCTGCTCCTCCGGCGGCGACATGGACCGCTTCTGGAAAATTTTGGAAGACCGCCTCGAGCTCTGCCATCGCGCCCTCCGCTGCCGCCACGAGAGGCTCCTTGGCACCGTCTCTGACGTCGCACCGATCCTATGGCAGTACGGCGCACTCGCGCGCCTCAAGAAGGGCGAGACCATCGACAAGCTCCTCTTCGATAACTACAGCACCATTTCCCTCGGCTATGCCGGCCTGTATGAAATGTGCGTCCGCATGCTCGGTGTCTCCCACACCACGGAAGAGGGACGGAAATTCTCCCTGTCCGTCATGCAGAAGCTGAATGACAAATGCAGCGAATGGAGAGCGAAGGAAAATATCTCCTACTCCGTCTACGGCACCCCGATGGAATCCACCACCTACAAATTCGCCAAATGCCTCCAGAAGCGCTTCGGGCTCATCAAAGGCGTCACAGATAAGAACTACATCACCAACAGCTACCACGTCCACGTTGCGGAAAATATCGACGCCTTCCACAAGCTGAAATTTGAATCCGATTTCCAGAAGCTCTCCCCGGGCGGCGCGATCTCCTACATCGAAGTCCCGAACATGCAGACGAATATCCCTGCCGTTCTCACCGTCATGAAGTACATCTATGAAAATATCATGTACGCAGAGCTGAATACCAAGAGCGACTACTGCATGGTCTGCGGCTATGATGGAGAGATCAAGATCGTCGAAGACGAAAACGGCAAGCTCGTCTGGGAATGCCCGAACTGCGGCAATCGCGACCAGCACAAAATGAGCGTCGCCAGAAGGACCTGCGGCTACATCGGCACCCAGTTCTGGAATCAGGGCCGTACCCAGGAGATCAAAGACCGCGTACTGCATCTGTAATCCCACCGCAGCCCCATAAGCAAAGACGGCTCCTGCCGTCTTTTTGCGTGGAGGAGCCTTGAGGCATCAGATTCTCCGCATCGACATTTCGAGCGAAGCGAGAGATCTTTGTCATTTACGATCAAGGACTCACGCTTTCCCCGCATGTACATGTGCTGCGCCTCTCCGCTTTCCTCATACATACTCGCGGAAAAGCCGCCACGAGAACCTTGAGCCCTAGTTACGAGTCAACGCACTCCACTTGTCTCCCTCCTTCCTTTGGAAGGAGGTGCCTCGAAGGGGCGGAGGTTGGCTCTCGAAGCGCTATTTTCACATGCGGGGATGCCAACCCCGCCTCGCTTCGCTCCTCTGCCCCTTCCAGAGGAAGGGGTGAGAATGATTCTTAATCGGGCATCGCCCTTTATATGAATTGACGCGGAGCGGTGGATAGGGTACTCTCATAAACGACGTACTTGAGACGCTCTTTCCTGCTCTCTTTCATGCCGCCTGTGCCCTATCCGCCCCTTCGGGGCACCTTCCCCTCGAGGGGAAGGCTGACGATACGAGAATACCGTCATCTAAAATGCGGCGAAGCCGCCACCTCAACCCTGAACCCCGAACCCTCAACCCCGAACCCATTTTATCCATAAGGAACATCTCACTATCATGAATTACTCCAACATCAAAGAATACGATATCGCAAATGGTCCCGGCATCCGCTACACGCTCTTTGTCTCCGGATGCACGCACCACTGCAAGGGCTGCTTCAACCCTGAAACGTGGGACTTCGCCCACGGCAAGCCCTTCACGAAAGACATCGAAGACCATATCTTAGAAGAAGTCGGACAGGAATACTACGAAGGCCTCACCCTTTTGGGCGGCGAACCCATGGAACCCTCCAATCAGAAAGGCCTTCTCTCCCTCGTCACACGCTTCAAGGAGCGCTACCCGCAGAAAACCATCTGGTGCTTCTCCGGCTACCTCTTCGACCGTGATCTTCTCGGCCACTTTGCCAAAATCATGCCGGAAACGATGGAGCTCTTGAAGCGCATCGATGTCCTTGTCGACGGTGAATTCATGCTCGACAAGAAGGACGTCACCCTCCTCTTCAAAGGCTCTTCCAACCAGCGCACCATTGACGTGCAAAAAAGCCTCGCCGCCGGAAAAATCATTGCCTGGGATCCCAGAGATACCAGCATGTCTCCGAATTCGAAGATCTAGATTGCCGGTGACTAGGGACTAGTGACTAGGGACTGGTGACTAGGGATTAGGAGCCTTGAGTGACTGGTGACTAAATGCTACCTTGGGCATCGCCCCGTTTCGTCATCCTGAGCGACGAGAAACGTCGTATGTGAGATAATGAATGCCAGAACAGCTGCGACCTGAGTCGAAGGATCGCGGCGAAGCCGCTGCCTTCATTCCTCATTCCCCATTCATACGAGGCTTTCATCCCAATCAAAAGGCAGTACACCCTGAACCCTGAACCCTGAACCCTGAACCGCAAAACCCCGCCATCCTTTCGGATAGCGGGGTTTTCATTGATTTTTCTTAGTCCAGAGCCGGTGCTTCGCCGTTGTCATCCGGATCCTTTTTCTTGAAGATCGTGCGATAGCCTTCTACCGCAAGCTCCAATGCAAGGACGATAAGGAAGGAACCGATAATGGCCTGTGCATATGGGCCCCAGTCAGCGCCGCCCTTCATGATGATGAGGACCTGATTTCTTACGATCAGAGCCAGCGAGCAAAGGGTAACGACCATCATGAAAGACATCGGGAAGAGGAACATTCTATTGTTCTTGCCCGCATTGCCGAGCCATGCTGCGACAGCCAAGAGGCCGATGCCGGCCAGCAGCTGGTTCGCTGCACCAAAGAGCCCCCAGATCTTCATGAAGCCGTTCATACCGAGCATGACACCGAGGAATACCGTGAGGACGGTCGCAAAGTATGGATTGACCATCATTTTCTTGAAGCCGTTCTTGATATCTTTCGGCGTTTCACCCGGTTCGAGCCAGAATTCCTGGAACATGAAACGAGCCAGGCGTGTCGCGGTATCCAGAGAGGTCAGACAGAATGCAGAGTACGTCAAGACGAGCAGGGTGTACATGGAGTTCTCCATGCTTTCGAGTCCCGGGATCGCACCGATCATCGCAGCAATGCCGCCGGCGAAGATATCGGTCGCACCTTTCACATGACCCGTTTCTCTCGCATAAGCGATGGCACAGAGGGTGATGATTGCGAGTACGCATTCCAGCAGCATGCCGCCGTAAGCGATCGGCTTTGCATCCGATTCCTTATCCAGCTGCTTAGACGTCGTGCCGGAGGATACGAGAGAGTGGAAGCCCGAGATCGCACCGCAGGCTACGGTCGTGAAGAGGATCGGGAACATGTACTGTATGCCATTGCCATTGTCTACCGCAAAGCCGGTGTAAGCCGGGAAAAGGTCTGGCTTGATATCCGGATGTGCGCCAACGATGCCTACGACAGCGACAGCCAGCATCGCATAGAGCAGGAAGGAAGACAGGTAGTCACGCGGCTGGAGCAGGATCCAGACCGGAGTGACGGAGGCGATGGTGATGTAGAGACCGATGAGCCACATCCATGTGGTGGTGGAGAAATACAGCGGATGCCAGTTCATGCCGACCGCCATGCAGGCTACGATCGCAGCGACGCCAAGGATGGTGGAGGTCACCATGGAGGTGTGACGGCGATATACAGCAAATCCGAATACGATCGCAACAAGGATGAAGAGGAGCGATACCATGGCGACCGAAGCCTGGGTCGCACTCTTGGCTTCATTTAAGACGCCGTTTTCATAGGTCGCCCCGAAGGTAGACGCTACGATCGCAGCGAAAGCTGCTACGACGAGGATCAGCGTCAGATACGAGAAAATAATGAAGAGCTGCTTGGCTCTCTTGGACATATTCGCAGAAATGATCTCCCCGATGGACTGCCCCTTATGACGGACAGAAGCGAAGAGCGCCCCGAAGTCATGGACCCCACCGAAGAAGATACCGCCGATCAGCACCCACAGGGTAACCGGCAGCCAGCCAAACATAGCGGCCCCGATCGGTCCGGTGATCGGGCCTGCGCCAGCGATGGAGGAGAAATGATGCCCCATCAGCACCGGTGCCTTTGCCGGCACATAGTCGATGCCATCATTCATGGTATGCGCCGGTGTCGGGATATCCCCCTCACCTACGCCCCATTGCTTGACCAGCCAGCGCCCATAAAATACATAACCACAAAACAAAATCACTAAACAGACAGCCAATAATACCAGTGTATTCATAATCCTTCTCCTTTCTCCTTGACTTCCTTGTCTGCCCCTCACAGCAAACCGCTGCTTGTCGTTGGTCGCTTGAAATTCTTTGAACCTTTTCTCACGCTTCCATCCGCACAGATCCTTCGAAGAGCTTCTTCAGGCCCTTTTCCATGCAGCGTCCTGCCTTATTAAAATAGAATCGATCGTCACGAAGTGCCAAACATCCCGCATGGTACTCCATCCATCCGTGGAAGGAGAAGCGGAAGGTCTTGTAATACTTGCACTTTTCCAAGGCGATCCTGGCTTCCTCATCGACCGTGTCGCACAGAAAGACCGGTGAGATATACGTATACATATGGCCCGATCCGATGTGTGCCATATCCATCCCCGCCTGATACGCGTAGTCCTTGCAGGCATCAAAGACTTTTTTGGATAGATGAGGAACTGAAAAGACGAAGACGAACTCTTCCTGATGCGTCGACCATAGCTCATTTGAATGGAGAATGAAATATCTCTCTGCCCTTTCGTAATATTCACATACCGCAGACAGAGACGCCCCTTCGGGCAGGAAGGGTGCCGTCAGATCCTTCGCCTCCCGGAGCCCTTCTCCCGGCGCTTCTCTCACGCCGTCAAAACGCGTGATCGTATAATACCTGCGGTACGCCGCGAGCAGACGCTCCACCGCATCCTTCCTAGCCCTCATTGGCCTCCCCCCTCTGAACTTTTCATAACAGAATCTTCTAGAATTATAACAAATCCGAAATTGAGTTTCTCTCATTATACATTGCCCTTCTTGAATAATATAATAAAAGATACTTATAATAGGTATGAAGAATTATTGTATATCAAAAAGTCCTATATCTCTTACATGTATACTCTATTTTGCTAAAAGAGTAAAATATTAGAGGTTCAGGGTTCAGGGGTGGTGCAGCGCATTTCGTCATCCTGAGCGGAGAAAAACATCGTATGTTAAAAAATGGCTTATCTGAAAATATGAGAACTGAGTCGAAGGATCTAAGCGCCGCAGAATTTTGATGACGCTTCGCGTCGTCGTCATCTCGAGCGTAGCCGAGAGATCTCTACTGCAGTACGTGAATCAGCATGTATGCGCCATTTCATCAACGACGTTTTTGTTCTGCGTCTTTCTGCTATCTCGCACTGACTTCTTACCGGTGTGCAAGAAAAATCGAGGGCTTCGCTCGGGCTGACGATACATGGGAAGCGGTACTAATCTCAAAACCAATTCCCAATCCCTGCTTTCAAACTTCAGTTGCCGGGTTCAAGGTTGTGACGCGGTGCATAAGAATATAGCAGCGCCGCAGAGTATAGATGGTGGCGATTCCATGAGCTGCCATTTCAGTCACCAGCCACTCCTAATCCCCAATCCCTAGCCATTCATTCCTGCTTTCAAACTTCAAGGTTAGCCTGTTGAACCGCTTTGCCCCACATGCTATAATGAGTACATCAAGCATATACATTTTTATCGATATAGTCATACACAAGGAGGATCCCCATGATCACTGAAATCCATACAGAAGAAGCATTCCGGAAAGAAATCGCCACCCGCGAGGGCCTATCCCTCATCGACTTCTGGGCCACCTGGTGCGGCCCCTGCCGTATGATGGCTCCCGTCATGGAGGCTGCGGATGCAGAGCTGGGCTCTGCCATCCACTTCACCAAGATCGATGTAGACGAGCTCCCTGATATCGCCGCTGACTTCGACATCATGTCGATCCCGACCATCGTCATCCTGGAGAACGGAGAGGAGATCACCCGTCTCACCGGTGCCATGTCTGCGGAAGAATTCATCAGCCAGCTGAAAAGCATCGCAGGATAGCCCAAAGGGGCTGTGAAGAAATGAATCCTTATTTCTTCACAGCCCCTTTTTACTTTGCTTTCATTTGGTTCAGGGTTAAGGGTTCAAGGTTCAGGGCTCTCGTGGCGGCTTCGCCGCCTTTTTTTAGAAGATGGTATTCTCGTATCGCAGCCTTCCCCTCTAGGTAATGCTATTAAGTTAAGGA
>CAVBQN010000041.1:0-16805 GCA_963597545.1 Fusicatenibacter saccharivorans | reverse complement strand
AAAGTAAAAAGGGGCTGTGAAGAAATGAGGATTCATTTCTTCACAGCCCCTTTTTCTTGATCATCTGTCGGTCACGCTTTGAGCGTGCCGACTATCTCATTGACGTCTTTGACGCCATTCTTATCACACCATGCATCGAGTTCACGAATGATGCGTGCCATGGCGGTCGGATCAGCGAGGTTCGCTGTGCCGACCTGTACGGTCTTCGCACCCGCCATCATGAATTCGACGACATCCTCGCCGGTCATGACGCCGCCCAGTCCGCAGACGGGGATGCTGACGGCTTTCGCGACCTGCCAGACCATACGAAGAGCCACAGGCTTGATCGCCGGGCCGGAGAGGCCGCCGGTGACGTTGCCGAGGATCGGGGTTCTTGTTCTGGTATCGATAGCGATGCCGAGGAGGGTATTGATGAGAGAGATCGCATCAGCGCCGGCCGCTTCGACGGCTTTGGCGATGGTGACGACGTCCGTGACATTCGGAGAAAGCTTCACGATGACAGGAAGATCTGTCGCATCCTTCACCGCTCTGGTGACAGAGGCTGCCTGCTCGGGGTCAGTGCCGAAGGCTGCGCCGCCGACTTTGACATTCGGGCAGGAAATATTGACTTCGAGCGCAGAGATGCCGGGGACGGAGAGGAGTTTCGCGCATTCGGCGTATTCTTCGACGGATTTGCCGACCATGTTCGCAATGTAGGGGCAGCCGAGTTTCTTCACTTCCGGAAGGTAGTGTTCCAGGAAGTACGGCGCACCCGGATTTTCCAGCCCGATGCAGTTCAGCATGCCGGAGGTAGTTTCCGCGATGCGGGTACCGTTATTGCCAGTCCATAGCGTCGGCGCAAGGCCTTTGCCGGAGATGGCGCCGACTTTCTTCATATCGATGAACTGGGCAAGCTCAAGTCCGAAGCCGACGGTGCCGGAGGCGCCGATCACCGGGCTTGCCATCGGGATACCGAGGAAATTCACAGCTAAAGAGCTCATAATACGACCTCCTCTGCTTTGAATACGGGTCCGTCTACGCAGACTTTGTAGTGACCTTTGCCATCGGCTCTGTCACATACGCAGCCGAGGCAGGTGCCGATGCCGCAGCCCATGCGGCGCTCCATGGAGACTTCGCAGGGGACATTTGCTTCTTTTGCCATCTGCGCGGTGATGCGCATCATGATGCCAGGTCCGCAGACGCAGGCTTCATCGACATTGCCATTTTTGAAGAGCTCGGGGAGGACGGAGACGGAGAATCCTTTGATCCCATAGGAGCCGTCGTCGGTGGTGACGATGAGCTCTTTCAGTGTTTTGGGGAAAAGGTCTTTCCAGAAGACTTCTTCCTTATTGCGTCCGCCGATGACAACGGTCATCTGGCCCGGCTTTGCTTTCCTTGCCATGAAGAGGATCGGCGCGATGCCGACGCCGCCGCCGATGCCGACGATGTGTTTTTTATCCATATCGAAGGCAGTGCCGAGCGGCCCCAAGCAGTCGACCACGTCTCCTGCTTTGAGGCGGGCCATGGCTTCGGTGCCTTTGCCGACGATGCGGTAAATGATCTCAAGGATGCCCTTCCCCGGTTCTGTGCCGGCGATAGAGATCGGGCGGCGCAGGATGCAGGTGGGGTCATTCACTTTCACATGGATAAACTGACCGGGCTTTGCGTCTCTTGCGATGAGCGGAAGCTCGAGGCGCATGCGCCAGATGGAGGGGCCGACCAGCTCATGGGTGAGGATGCGGCCTTTTTCTACATAGCCTGCCATATCAATTCTCCTTCACATAGTCCTGAATGGCTTCGACATGCGGTTCGCTCGAAGAGGCTGCCATGACGCGCAGGACTTCCTTCGCGGTATCGAGGGAGGTGATGCAGGGGATCGCAAGCTCGACAGCGATGCGGCGCAGGTCATAGCCTTCCTGCTCGATCTGGCTGCCATAGGAAATGGTATTCACGAGCATGTCGACACGGCCGGACTTCAGGTACTTTTCACAGTTCTCGCCTTTTTCATGGATCTTCTTGATGATTTCGACCGGAATGCCGAGTTTTTCGAAATAAGCGCCGGTGCCGGAGGTGCAGATGAGGTGGTAGCCCAGCTCTACGAAGCCTTTGGCGAGTTCGGCAGTTTCCGGCTTGTCACGGTCGGAGACGGTGATGAGGACATTGCCGCCTGCCGGCACGGTGAGATGCGCAGCCACGACAGCCTTGTAGAGGGCTTCCTGATAGGTGTGGCCGATGCCCATGACTTCGCCGGTGGATTTCATTTCCGGTCCCAGTTTGATTTCTACGAGGCCGAGCTTCGAGAAGGAGAAGACAGGCGCTTTGATCGCGACGTAGCCTTTATCCGGGACGAGGCCGAGCGGAAGGCCGGTGTCTTTGAGGCTTTCGCCGAGCGCGATGCGGGTCGCGTATTCGACCATATTGATGCCGGTGATCTTGCTCATGAATGGTACGGTACGGCTGGCTCTTGGGTTGACTTCGATGACATAGACTTTGTCTTTGACTACGATGAACTGGATATTCACAAGGCCCTTGACGTTCATGGCTTTGGCGATTTCTCTGGTGTAATCGGTCAGTGTCTCGATGATTTCCTGCGAGAGGTGCTGCGGCGGGTAGACAGCGATGGAGTCGCCGGAGTGGACGCCGGAGCGTTCGATCTGTTCCATGATGCCGGGGATGCAGACGTCATTGCCATCGGAAATGGCATCGACTTCGACTTCACGGCCGACCATGTACTGGTCGATGAGGACAGGATGCTCGTGGGAAGCAACGACGGCTTCTTTCAGGTACTGGCGAAGTTCTGCCTGATCGTAAACGATCTGCATGGCACGGCCGCCAAGGACGTAGCTCGGGCGGACGATGAGCGGGTATTCCAGCTCTTCTGTCTTTGCCATCGCTTCTTCGACGGACTCGACGAGGCAGCCTTTCGGGCGCGCGATACCGAGCTGTCCCATCAGGGTGTCGAAGCGTTCGCGGTCTTCGGCCATATCGATGGATTCATTCGAGGAGCCGATGATGCGGATGCCGCGCTTGGCCATCGGGGTCGCCAGATTGATGGCGGTCTGTCCGCCGAACTGGCAGATGACGCCTTCCGGTTTTTCTTTGTCGATGATTTCGAGGACGTCCTGCTCGGTCAGTGGTTCGAAGTACAGGGAGTCGGAGGTATCGAAGTCGGTGGAAACGGTTTCCGGGTTGTTATTGATGACGATGGATTTCTTCCCTGCCTTGCGCAGTGCCCAGGAGGCATGGACGGAGCAGTAGTCGAATTCGATGCCCTGGCCGATGCGGATCGGGCCGGAGCCGAAGACGACGACGGAGCCTTTGCCCTGCGGCTTCACTTCGTCTTCTGCGCCGTAGGTGGAGTAGTAGTACGGGGTGTGCGCTTCAAATTCTGCCGCACAGGTATCGACCATCTTGAAGTCCGGATGGAAATCCAGTTTCTTCTTGAAGTTTTCGACGTCTTTCGGGGTGACTTCGGCGAAGTGTGCAATGGCTTCATCCGGCATCTGGATACGTTTCGCCGCTTTCAGGGTCTCTTCGGTGAGGCCTTCCTTCATGAGGCGGCGTTCCATCTTGATGATGTTCTGGATCTTGTAGATAAAGAAAAGGTCGATCTTGGTGATGCGGTTGATTTCTTCCGGTTCGATGCCGCGGCGAAGGGCTTCGGCAAGGACGAAGATTCTTTCGTTGTCGATGCGGGAGAGCAGGCAGCGGATATCATAGAGGGACTGTCCGTCGAGTTTCTTCAGGTGCAGGTAGCCTTCCCCGACTTCCAGCGAGCGGAGGGCTTTCAGGAGCGAGCCTTCGAGCGTGCGGTCGAGTGCCATGACTTCGCCGGTCGCTTTCATCTGGGTGCCGATGGCGCGATCCGCGAGGGTGAATTTTTCGAATGGCCAGCGCGGGAATTTGCATACGACATAGTCAATGGATGGTTCGAAGCAGGCTTTCGTATTGCCGGTGATGGCATTCGTGATTTCATCGAGGTGCAGGCCGAGGGCGATCTTCGCTGCGACTTTCGCGATCGGGTAGCCGGTGGCTTTCGATGCGAGCGCCGAGGAACGGCTGACACGCGGATTGACTTCGATGACGTAGTACTGGTTCGTCTTGGTATCGAGGCCGTACTGGACATTGCAGCCGCCTTCGATCTTGAGGTAGCGGATGATGTCGAGAGATGCGGTACGGAGCATCTGGTACTGGCCGTCGGTCAGCGTCTGGGTCGGAGCGACGACGATGGAGTCGCCGGTGTGGACGCCGACCGGGTCGATATTTTCCATGGCGCAGACGATGATGCAGTTATCCGCACTGTCGCGCATGACTTCGAATTCGACTTCCTTCCAGCCCGCGATGCTGCGTTCTACAAGGATCTGATTGATCGGGGAAAGTTTGATGCCGCGGTTCGCGATCTCTTCCATCTCATAGCGGTCGTGTGCGATGCCGCCGCCGGTGCCACCTAAGGTGTAAGCCGGACGGATGATGACCGGATAGCCGATCCTGTCAGCAAAGGCGATGGCTGGTTCCAGTTCTTCGAAAATTTCAGATTCCGGGACTGGCTGATGGATTTCTTCCATCGCATCCTTGAAGAGTTCACGGTCTTCCGCATGCTTGATCGCATGGAGAGAAGAGCCCAGGAGCTTCACGCCGTACTGGTCAAGGATACCGGCATCCGAAAGCTGAACAGCCATATTGAGGCCGACCTGCCCGCCCAGTGTCGCGAGCAGTGCGTCCGGGCGTTCTTTCTTGATGACTTCTGTCACGAATGGCAGAGTGATCGGCTCGATATAGACACGGTCAGCGATATCCACGTCTGTCATGATGGTGGATGGATTGCTGTTCACCAGGACGACTTCGACGCCCTCTTCACGAAGGGAGCGGCAGGCCTGGGTACCGGCATAGTCAAATTCCGCAGCCTGTCCGATGACGATCGGGCCGCTGCCGATGACGAGGACTTTCTTCACGTCTTGATTGATCATTTTTTGAATTCCTCCATGGCCTTGGTAAATTCGGTGAAGAGATAGAAATTATCCTTCGGTCCCGGGGAGGCTTCCGGATGGTACTGGACAGCCTGGATCGGAAGGGTCTTGTGACGGATGCCTTCGATGGTGCCGTCATTGACGCTTCTGTGGGTGACTTCGATGCATTCCGGAAGGTCGTCATCGGAGATCGCATAGCCATGGTTCTGGCTGGTGATATAGACGCGGCCGGTGCGAAGATCCTTGACAGGGTGGTTCGCTCCGCGGTGGCCGAACGGCAGCTTGAAGGTGTGACCGCCGAGCGCTGTCGCCAGCATCTGGATACCAAGGCAGATGCCGAAGATCGGTTTCTTTCCGATAAGCTTCTTGACGGTCTCTACGACGAATGGCACATCCTGCGGGTCCCCTGGTCCAGGAGAGAGGAAGATACCGTCCGGATTTCCTGCCAGCAGTTCTTCGGCAGACGTATGCGCCGGGAAGACATGGACGGTGCAGTCATTGGCTGCCAGCGAGACGAGGATATTCTTTTTCAGACCGCAGTCAAGAAGGGAGACCTGATACTTCCCGTCACCATAGGTATAGGGGTAGTCGGTCGTCACGCGCTCTACCTGATCTCTGTGGAGCGGCTTTGCGAGTTCTTCAGCGATGAATTCATCGCTTCTGTCTGCCGAAACGATGATCGCTTTCATGACGCCCTGGGTACGGACCATGCGGGTCACGGCACGGGTATCGACATTGTAAAGGCAGGGTACATGGTATCTTTCGATGAAATCGGTGATCTTTTCCTTGCATTCCCAGTTCGACGGATGCTCCGCGATCTGGTCGAGGACGAAGCCTGCCGCTGCCGGCTTTCTGTTCTGCATGAAAAGATCATTTGCGCCATAGTTGCCGATGAGCGGGTAGGTCAGGGTGAGGATCTGTCCTTCATAGGACGGATCTGTGAAACATTCCTGATAGCCGGTCATGCCGGTATTGAAGACCAGTTCCCCCAGCCCTTCGACAGAGCCTAAGAGGTCGCCTTCGAAGCGGGCGCCGTTTTCCAAAATCAAGAGGCCTTTCATTTGAGCACCTTTCCTTCTTTCATGACAATCTCTCCATCCACGATGGTCATGACCGCTTTGCCTTTCAGCGTCAGCCCTTCATAAGGAGTGAAGAGGGATTTCGTATAGAGATCCTGTCCGTGGACAGTCCATTCTTTATCCGGATCGATCAGCGTGATATCTGCCGCAGCGCCTTCTGTCAGGACGCCGCCTTCGATGCCGAGGAGCTTCGCCGGGTTCACACTCATCAGTTCGACGATCTTGTCGATGGTGAAGCCCTCCTGATGGTAGAGCACCGTCAGCGTCGAGGCAAGAGAGGTCTCAAGACCTGCGATGCCGTTCGGCGCGCAGTTGAAAGGAACATCCTTTTCTTCATTGCAGTGCGGAGCATGGTCCGTCATGATGGCATCGATGGTGCCATCCTTCAGCCCTTCGATCAGCGCTTTTCTGTCTTCGTCCGTGCGCAGCGGCGGCGCCATTTTGAAAGCCGCTTCATAGTGCTTCAGCCATTCGTCGGTGAAATAGAGGTGCTGCGCGGTGACTTCTGTCGAGCAGTTCACACCCTTCGCCTTGGCCTCGCGGATCAGATCGACGGCCTTGCCGCTCGATACATGCGCGATGTGGATATGACAGCCGGTCAGCTCCGAAAGGAGCAGGTCTCGAGCGACTGCGATATTTTCCCCTGTCGCCGGACGTCCGGTGACGCCCATCGCATAGGAGACCTTGCCTTCATTCATGAAGCCGTGTCCGCACATCGTCATATCTTCCGCATGGTCGATGACCATCTTGCCGAGCTGATCCGCATACTCCATGGCGCGGCGCATGAAATTCGCGCTCTCTACATAGTGCCCGTCATCCGAGAAAGCGACAGCACCATCCGCTGCCATATCCCCCATTTCCGAGAGTTGCTTGCCTTCGAGATCCTTGGAGATCGAGCCGATCACAGAAACCTTCACGACACCAGCCTCAGCTACGCGGTGCTTCACATCACGCAAAACCGCCGCATTGTCGATGACAGGCTTCGTATTCGCCATAGTCGCGACACGGGTCACGCCGCCGGCAGCCGCTGCCTGTGTGCCTGTATAAATATCTTCCTTGGCTTCCTGTCCCGGTTCACGCAGATGGACATGCATATCGATGAGACCCGGTGTGACGAAAAGTCCCTTCGCATCGATTTCTTCTACCGCTTTGCCAGCCGCGCTGACATTCTGGCCGATTTCCTTGATCTTTCCATCTTCCACCAGGATATTTGTCACTTCATGCTGGTGCTTGGCCGGGTTTACGATGGTACCATTCTTAATTAAGAGCATCAATGTCTTTCCCCTCCGTCAGTGTCAAATATTCCAAAGCCATACGTACAGCTACGCCATTTCTGACTTCTTCCTGAATCCAGGATGCTTCATCGTAGGCTACATCATAACCGATTTCAATGCCTCTGTTCATCGGGCCCGGATGGATCACTGCCACATCCGGCTTGCAAAGTGCAAGGCGCTTCTGATTGATCCCGAAAAGGCGTGCATATTCACGGGTCGTCGGGATGAATCCGCCAGCCGCTCTTTCGAGCTGGATACGGAGAATATTGATCGCATCCGCATCCTTCAAAGCCGTCTCCAGATCATCATCCACGATGCAGCCCATCGCTTCCAGTTCCTTCGGGACCAGTGTACGCGGTCCCACCAGATGCACTTCGGCTCCCAGCTTTGTGAAACCTATGATATCGCTTCTTGCGACACGGGAATGCAGCACGTCACCGATGATCACATACTTCATCCCTTTGATCTTCTTCCCTGCTTCCTTCATGGTGAAGAGCTCCAGAAGTGCCTGGCTCGGATGCGCATGGGCGCCATCGCCTGCATTCAGCACGACCGGCACCTTCACCTTAGGGCTCATGACCTTGGACGCAAAAAGAGCAGCCCCTTCAGAAGAATCACGAATGACCACTGCATCCACTCCCATCGCGGAAACGGTCAGCAATGTGTCTCGCATACTTTCACCCTTCGTCATCGAGCTGCCACTCTTTGTAATGTTGATCACGTCGGCTCCCAAATACTTACCGGCAAGCTCGAAAGAACTACGAGTTCTGGTAGATGCTTCGGAAAACACTGTTACGATAGATTTGCCTTTCAGGAAATCTTTTTTCTTATTGTCAGATAACACAATTTTTTTCATCTGTGCTGCTACTTCTAAGATCCGCTCAATCTCTTCGGCTGTGAAATCAGCTAGCCCAAGAACACTGCGGCCTTGTAGTGAAATCGTGCTCATGCCGGCCTCCTTGAATCAACGCATAGAATGGGATTCTATGATAAATAGTTATCCCTATAATTATAAAGGGTAATTCACACTTTTTCAATAGCATAAGGGTATTAAATTTTTATTATGGAGAGAGCATGGGGTTTAAGAAAGCACTGACTTGATCGCTCCTCCCAATCAGCGTTTCCCTAAGCACATATCGTAAAGTTTGAAAGCAGGGATGAGTGACTAGTGACTGGTGGCTAGGGATTAGGCTGGCGATACGAGAAAACCGCTAGGAAAACGCTGATTAAATCGTTATCGGATTTCATCCTTGGATTTTTATACAGAGCGAGGAGACAGGGGGCGCGAATAGCGAGCTATATAAGGAGGATGTCGACGACACTATGTATAAAAATCCATATGAAATCTGATTCTGTGATTTAATCAGCGTTCCCCTAGTTCAAAATCTCCGCGGCGCTTCCATATTTTTATGCGCCGCACCACCCCCGCTGAACCCTCTGAACCTGTAGAACCCGCTCCCCCTCTTTCGCACGCCATCAAGGGACGACACGCCCCAAGGACTTTCCCTTACCTCTCACTCGCTCCCACCGCCGCCAGAATCACTTGAACGAAAGCGGGTGGGATGAAATCCTTTCCCAAATGGTCGGCGAGCGAGCGCCCGATGATGACCCCCTTATTTCCATAAAGCCAGGCAAAGTAATAAAACTCGAGTGCCTTCTCATCTCTGGGATTGATATTCGACAATTTCCTCGGCGGATAGTAGCCCTTTGGGATGGCGAGCTTTGCGCCTGCCTTTTTGACAAGCGCTGAACTCACAAGATTTCCCCCCTCCGTGATATCTGCGATGACCGCATCTAGAAGACGGCGGCCATTCCGGGAAAGGCATGCCTTCACGACATCCATTTCATAGCAGATATAGTCCGTATAGAAGACACCCGCACTCTTTTTGTGTTCCCCCATCACATCGCGATCATAGAGCGAGACGACAGGCACATGGAAGCGGCGGATGAGGGAAGCGATCTTTGAGATCGAGCTTTCGCCCCTCGCATTGATGAGGCAGATGCCATAGTGGTCGAATCGGATCCCCAGCGTCTTTGCAAATCCAGCAAAGGAACCATACTCTGTCTCACCCTCGACAAGAACCGCCGCCCTCGCATAGAGCGCTTCCTTCACCTCTGGGAAATGCATGATGAGGTGCTTCTCGATTTCCCTGTCAAAATGAAACGAGGCACCGCAGGCGGCCTGCACCAGCTTCTTCTCATCCCAGTAGAGGCGGATGATCTGCCGGTAATCATTCACCAGCGCATCTGTCGAATGCGTCACGACAAAAAGCTGCCCCGAAAGCCCATCGACGCCCAGAAGCGTCTGCACCAGCTTCAAAAAAAACGGCTCTTCATTCGACAGGATCATGTGACAGAAAGAAAGCATCGCCCGCTGCAGGTAAGGGTGGAGATGGAGCTCCGGCTCATCTACACTGACGAGCAGGGATAAAAAGCGCCGCCCCTTCGCATCCGTCGTCACCATGTGCTCGAAGGAAATGGCGCGGCTTGCCTTTTTCTTCATCATCTGCATCAGCAGAACAAGCGCCGTCCGCGCCATCAGACAAGCCGTACGCTGGTACGAAGAGCCATCTCCCCTTTCCCCAAACAGCGTCTCAAGCAGTGAGAGCGCCGCCTGCGATGGATGCTCCTTCGGCAGGGAAATCCCGATCCCCTTCTCTCTAAACATCGTCTCCACCTCAGAAATAACCGCCGGGGACTCCGTGAAATAATGCTGCAAAAGAGAAAGCAGCTCTCCCATCGATGCATGAGCCATCATCCTGCGCGGCATCTCGCAGAGGGAAAAATCAATATAAAAAAGGCATCGCAGGTACTCCAAGGGCAGCTGCCGCCCGCTCGCCCGATCAAAGAGACGTGGCACCACTTCCTGCACCGCCTGCACCAGATAGAGCTCTGCGGTCTCCCCTCCCGCCTCTTCGGCAAGCGCCAGCCGTATCTCGATGGGATGGTCTGCATCAAGGAAATCGCCTTCACGGAATCCATACCCATGGCTGATCCATTTCAAGAGGCAAAGAAAATTGCTCTTACCGATATTGTTATCCCCCACCATATAGTTCACCTGTCTGTCAAATTGAAAGACGACATGGCGGAAGGTGCGGTAGTTATCAATGGTCATGGATGAAATATGCATGATCTCCTCCTCAGAAATGCGTTCATGTGCATGCTCTTACCTATTATTATATGCGTCTTGCCGACAGACTGCAAAAAGCAAAATACGCCGCGAAAAGATGCACCAACTTGAACGGCTTAAAACAGGCATGAAGAAGATGGATCAAGTACCTTATAAAGCCGTATTCTTCGATCCAATCTGTGTTTCACCGATTTTCTCACGCAAAAACGGGCAGCAAAGCTTCTCTACTTTGCTGCCCATTCATCAAAACGAATAAGTCATCTGCTCCGTGAACCTTGAGAGGATCTTCACAGGCTTTCGTGCATGGCTTACTTGCTCTTTTTGCTTCTGAAATACTGCATAGCGAAGACGCCGCCCAGTACGGCAATGCCGATGATGTCGGTCAGGATGGTCGGATCGATGAGGCAGAGACCGCCCGCCAGAAGGAGAAGACGCTCCAGAATATTCGCCTTGCAATAGAGCTGCCCGATCATGGCACCCGAGACGCCAACCATACCGATAAGCGCAGTGACAGTGGTTTCCATGACGGAGAAGAGTGTCGCATTGATGCCCAAGATTTCAGGGGAAAGAACAAAGACATATGGGATAATGAAGGCCGCAATGCCTAGCTTCGACGCATTGACACCCGTCTTCAAGGGGTCACCGCCGGAGATCGCAGAGCCTGCGAAAGCAGCCAGCGCAACTGGCGGGGTGATATCGGCGATGATACCGAAGTAGAAAACAAACATATGCGCCGCCAGGATCGGTACACCAAGGGAGATCAGAGCCGGGGCAGCGATGGTCGAAGTAATGACGTAGTTCGCCGTGGTCGGTACGCCCATACCGAGGATCAGCGAGGTGATCATGGTGCAGAAGAGAAGCAGGATGAAGTTGCCTGCGGCGATATCAACAAGCGCCGAAGCCAGTTTCAGACCGACACCTGTCTTGGTGACGATACCGATGATCATACCGGCGGACGAGCATGCGATCAGGACGCCGAGCGCACCGCGCGCACCTTTGATGAGACCGTCAATGATATCAGAGATGCTCATGCGGGTATTCGCACGAAGCATGGCAGAAGCGATGGAAATGAAGATACCGGCAAGCGCCGCTTTCATCGGGGTGTAGCCGGAAGCCAAAAGACCGATGATGGCGATCAGCGGAATGGCCAGATGCCCTTCTTCTTTCAGGATCTTGCCCCATGGCGGGAGCTCGCTTCTCGGTGTGCCCTGCAGGTTATTCTTTTTCGCCTCGAAATGTACCCCGAGGAAAACGCCAATGAAGTAGAGAATAGCAGGAACGATGGCAGCCTTGACGACTTCCATATAGGGGATACCGACGAATTCCGCCATCAGGAAAGCGGCTGCGCCCATGATCGGTGGCATCAGCTGGCCACCGGTAGAAGCGGCTGCTTCTACGGCGCCGGCGAAATTCTTGTGATAGCCCAGTTTCTTCATCATCGGGATGGTGAAGGAGCCGGAGCCTACGACGTTCGCTACCGAGGAACCGGAGATCGTACCCTGCAGAGCCGAGGAAATGACAGCGACCTTAGCTGGTCCGCCGGATGCCCAGCCAGCGATGGCATTGGCGATATCGATGAAGAATTTCCCAAGACCTGTCTTTTCCAGATATGCACCGAAAAGGATGAAGAGGAAAATGAAGGTGGAGGAAACACCCATCGGGATACCAAAGACGCCCTCTGTCGTGAAGAAGAGGTGTCCGACCATCTGCTTGATGGTGAGCCCGCGATGTGCGAGCGGCCCGGGGAGGTACGGTCCGAAGAACCCATACGCAAGGAAGCAGCAGACAACAATGACGATCGGAAGACCTACGATACGGCGAGCCGCTTCGATGATCATCACGATGCCAAGCACCCCGATCACGGTATCCGTCGGAGTGACGGTGCCGGCGCGCAGGATAAGCTGCTGGTAGTTCACAAGAATGTAAATGGGGGGGATCATCGCAAGGACGGCAAGTGCCACATCGATCGGATGGAAACGCCCCTCCTTGACCCAGGCTTTCTTCGTCGGGCAGAGAAGATAGACGAGGCAGATACCGAAGGACAGGTGGACGCAGCGCTGGATCATCGCATCCAGTGCGCCGAAAAACCCGGTATAGATCTGGAAGAGCGAGAAGCAAATACAGATGACTGCGATGACTTTGGCACAGATGCCTTTGTATTCCGCTGTATTTGACTCTTTATCCAGCTCTTTTAGCTTCTTCTGCAGCTCCTCAGACATTTCTCCATTTTCAGAAACGCCTTCAGCCTGCACGTTCTTTTTCTCTAAATCAGCCAATTGTATCAACTCCTAATTTCTTTTTTCTTATACAGCACCTGGTACAGCGGTGCTACATACAGATGAAGTTCCTTTCCCAAAGGCATAAGGCTTGCCAGGTCATACTCCGTATCTCCGACATAGACCTTTTCTTCATTCGTCACGCCGTTACGGATCGAGAGCTCCGGATAGGGACGGTTCATGTTATCCAGAATAAACCAACCGTCTTCTTCGCGGAAATCGCCATCTTCTTTGGAGAAAGGAAGTCCTACCCCCATGGATTGGTATTTAGTAGACTTCAGTACGAGCCCCGTCGCCATGTCATTGACTTCAAGGTACTCGTGAATCATCGTCTTCTGGACCGAGTGCCTGTACACCAGTGTCACTGGTGTACCCGGTCGCACCCGCTGCCTGATGATGAATCCGTCTGCTGTCTGTCCGAAAAGATAGTCCTGACGAACAAACCAGCCTCCCACGGTCACTATCACACAGACGATCATCCCGAAAACGATAAGTATAGTCTCTAATTTCCCGTTTTTCTTTTTCTTCATGAAATGAAAGTGAGAACGGACTCCTTAGATGAGCCCGTTCTCCCTCCTTCCTATAAGGGAAAGCGCTGATAAGATCAGTGTTTCGATATGGATTGAACTTGAATACGCCACATGCTTGCCGTGCCAGAGGCTTCGCGGTTTCTATGCGGAAGGTGCATCGCTCCCCCCGTTCAATGTACAAAACCCGCTGAGCCTTAGAGACTTCTGCATGATGCCGGATGACCGCCAGCTTATTTCGCTTTCAGATACTTTTCAGCGCCGGCATTCATCTTGATGGACATGCCTTCCAGAGCAGTATCCTTGGTGATGTACTTGCCGACAGCATGAGCAGCTTTCATACGGTCAAGGTGTTCGTAGATGGCTTTGACGATCTGTTCGCCGAGATCATCAGAGAGTTTATCGGTGGTAACGATGACGCATTTCACGGCTACGGTGTTGACATCTTCTTCCTGTCCAGGATAGGTGCCCTTCGGTACGGTGATCTTGGTGAAGTATGGATACTGTTTCATCAGCTTGTCCGCATGTTCTGCATCGATATTGACCAGTGCTGCGGATTTATTGGCAGCCAGATCCTGGATCGCTGCGGTCGGGAAGCCTGCGACGACGACACCGACATCGACATTGCCATCCTTCAGTGCATCAGCAGCTTCACCGAAGGAGAGATACTGTACATCGATATCATCATAGGTCAGACCATATGCACCGAGGATCTGACGAGCATTGGCTTCTGCACCGGAGCCGGAAGCACCGACAGCGACCTTTTTGCCCTTGAGGTCAGCGATGGATTTAATGCCTTTGTCAGCGGTGGTGACGAACTGGACAGTTTCCGGATAGAGTGCAGCAATACCGCGGATGTTTTCTACCTTGTTGTCCTTGAACATTTCCTTGCCGTTGGCTGCATAGTAAGCGATATCATTCTGGATGAAAGCGATATCGACGGAGCCGTCTTTCAGCATATTGACATTGGCTACGGATGCACCGGTAGACTGTGCGGATGCATTCATGCCTTTGATATTCTGGTTCAGCAGTTCAGCAAGCGCACCACCCAGCGGGTAATAAGTACCAGCAGTACCGCCGGTAGCGATGTTCAGGAACTGTTTTCCGCCGCCTGCAGAAGAACCGGAATCGCCGCAGCCTGCAATCAGAGCTGCACCTGCGATGCAAAGAGCACCTGCCATGATCATTTTCTTCATTGCTTTTTTCATAATAGTCGACCTCCTACGTCTCCCCCAAGTGGAAAGCATGTCCTCCATGAGATGAATTCCACTCTTATGCTTTCCTAAAAAACAGGATGCCTTCCGAGACTCCATCCGCAAGATGAAATAATATTCAAAAAAATGCAAATACCTTGAACTCTCAAAAGCACTCCCGCACCGAAGCAAAGTACAAAAAAAGCAGCAGACAAAGAGAAAACTCTCCTGTCATGCTGCAGCTTCTTTGCTCCAAGTGTTATTAAGTTGGTATTATCATACTACTTTTCAAAGTCTTTGTAAAGTAGGCTTGGCTGAATTCCTTGATTATTCTGATATTTTCCGCTGTCATATCGGTCTGCCTCTCCCAAAACGGTATGGAAATAGATCTGGCAGATCTCTACCCCCGCATAGATGCGGATCGGCTGTACGCAGAACATTTCCAGCGTCCAGTACCCTGAGAAGCCCACATCTCCAAAGCCTGCCGTTACATGGATGAAAAGACCCAGACGCCCGATGGATGAGCGTCCCTCAAGCATCGGTACGAAGCATCTCGTTTTTGTATATTCATGCGTCCGTCCCAAGTAGAGCTTATTCGGCTGCAACACATAGCCTTCCTCGGGGATATGGAGCAGCGTGCCTTCATTTCTCTTCTTCATGTCGAGCTCATAGTTATCATACACCATCAGCTCATCGGCCAGAGTGAGGTTGTAGCTGTTCGGATTCACCCTCTCCGGATCAAAGGGATCGATGATGATTTCTTCCCCCATATGTCGCACAATTTCTTTGCCGGATAAAATCATTTCAGTTTTCTTCCTTCCTCTGTAAAAATTTTTCGATGCGTAAGCATCCGCCTGCGGCTGAAAGGTGCCTTCGCCTTTTCTCCCGCGATAAGACCATAGAGCTTCCTTTCCCTTTCTGAGATCCGAGGAGACACCAGAAGCTCGCCCGCATCGGAAAAAGAGATGAGATGCGCGGAGAAAAGTGCCGCATGGGTCGGACAAAGCATGAGCCCCTTTTGTGACTCGCCGTGCGTCCCATAAGGGACCGCATGGAGAAGAGAAATCCGATCTGCCCCGCACACGATGCAGCAGGGGTGCGTCCCCATCGATTTTCTTTTGAAATCCGCATTGTTTGAAAACCGCTTTCGGATCTCATCGACCGTATGCGAAGACGAGTGGGAAAAGAGGCTCCCCTCGCATCCATATGCCGTCTCATCGTTCTCAAGCAGCTGGCGAATATCATCCAGATGCCAGATATCCGCATCCATGATCTCTCGGTACGCTCTTACGGCCTCAGGCTTCAGCACCCAGAAATAGGTACCGTTATCGTCCTCACTCCCATCGAAAACATACTCCCACGGCGAGCGGCGGACACGAGAGGCGGGCATTTCGGAAAGACGAAATTCTCCCGTCTTTTCCTCTCTTGGCGTCTCGTCCTTCTTCTCGCTCGCATGATAGGTCAAAAGACCCCCCGACTCATACATCTCACGGATCTTATTCCCCGCCCAGCCGACACCTGCATTCAGTGCCCGATACTCCAGATGGAGCGCCTTCGCAATATTCTTTGCGTTATCCATATAGTCTTCGGAGTGATAGAGCCGCGAGAAGATCTGCATCATCAGCGCACTCATGACCGTCTTGTCTGCCATAAGCGAGAGCCATCCCTCTGTCGTGATCTCGTCCCACCGCTTCAGCCCTTTCCGTCTGGCCATCTCGTCGCCTCCCTGCTCTCACTCTATTGTCGTCACAAAATTATTTTTCATTATAGCATCTTTCCTCTTGAAAATGTAGATAGGACGGCAGAAAATAGGGACTGTCGGACAGGATTAACCCACGGGTCGCCCTTTGCTTGTTTGCGAAAGAGGGAGCGCGGGGTCTATTGGTTCAACGGGTTCTACCGGTTCAACGGGGGGTGCGGCGCATAATAATTGAAAGCGCCGCAGAGTTTTGATAGCGCTTCGCGCCGTCGTCATCCCGAGCGTAGCCGAGGGATCTCTATGGCACTACGATCAGTATCACATAGGCACTGATACGGAAACGACGCCTTGGTGCTGCGTATTTCTGCGTTCACACATACATCGTTTCCCGGTCTGCAAGAAAGATTTCTCGCTTGCGCTCGAAATGACGATACGAGAGTCTGACGTCTCTTAGCCACCAGTCACCAGCCACTCATCCCTGTTTTCAAGCGCGAGGAGGCCCGGATCAGTTGCAAATGCTTCTCAAAACTCATGCCAGACTTGCTCACATCTGCTATAATAGGTAGAAGTGTAATTTATAAAATGTAGAGAAACGCTGAGGCAATGAGCAAGGGAAACACTGATTCAATCGTTGTCTGATTTCATTCTTGGATTTTTATACAGAGCAAGGAATCATCTGAC
>CAVBQN010000040.1:0-16862 GCA_963597545.1 Fusicatenibacter saccharivorans | reverse complement strand
CCTCCTTCCAAAGGAAGGAGGGAGAAAAGAGGAGTGTGTTGACTGGTAACTAGGGTTCAGGGTTCAGGTGGCGGCTTCGCCGCCACCTGAACCTTGAACCTTGAACCTTGAACCTTGAACCTTGAACTTTGAACCTTGAACCTTGAACCTTGAACCCTGAACCTTGAACCTTGAACCCTGAACCCTGAACCAAATGAAAGCAAAAAGGGGCTGGGAAGAAATGAGGATTCATTTCTTCCCAGCCCCTTTTTTAGCAGTCTATCGAAAAGACGATTTCCAGAAAGCCGATCACACCAGCTTGCTGAAGTCGCCCCAGGTATTGAAGAGGGCGAGGGTAGCGAGGAGCTGGGAAATGCGGTTGTTCTTGACGGCTTCGTCATCGACCATGACCATGACGTTGTCGAGGTAGTCATTGATCGGAGCCGTGAGTTCCTTGAGAGCCGGGAGGGCTTTTCCGTACTCGTAAGAAGCAAAGAGCGGAAGGGCTTTGGCAGAAACAGCTTCGAAAGCATCCTGCAGTTTCTTTTCCACGTCTTCGGTGAAGAGGGATGGATCGACTTTGCCGCCGGTCTTGCCCTTGGTGATATTCGCAAGACGGGTGACAGCCTGTCGGAGGTCAGCTTCGTCCTTCAGCTGGCTTTCTGCCATGCTGCGAGCCTTCAGGAAGAGGGCATAAATGTCATCAACAGGGCCGGCGAGGACGGCGTCGATGATATCATAGGCGATGCCTTCGTCGAGCATGATGGCTTTGATGCGCTGGCAGAAGAAGTCTTCGATCTGGGAGAGGACGGTCTTCTTCGTCTCTTCATCGCCCGGAAGGAGGGCAAGGGCTGCCTCGATGCCGCGGTGGATGTCCCAGTGGATCTTTCCATCAGTCAGAATATTCACGGCGCCGATGGTCTGACGGCGGAGGGCGAATGGATCCTGAGAGCCGGTCGGGATGAGGCCGCGCAGGAAGGTCGCAGCGAGGTTATCCAGCTTATCAGCGAGGGAAAGCGCACGGCCGATTTCCTGCTGCGGGAGGATATCTCCGGCAAATCTTGGCATGTACTGCTCGAAGATGGCCTTTGCAACTTCCGGTTTTTCCCCGTCAAGGAGAGCGTATTCCTTGCCCATTTCGCCCTGCAGTTCGGTGAATTCGGTGACCATGCCGGTCGCGAGGTCGGACTTGGAGAGGAAGGCGGCGCGGTCGGCGTCAGCGGCTTCCTCTGCCGTGAAGCCCCAGTCCTTGCCGATGGCTTCCGTCAGCTTCTGAAGGCGGTCTGCTTTATCACGCATGTCTCCCATGCCTTCCTGATAGTTGATGCGGGTGAGGTCATCTCTGTGACCTTCCAGTGTTTTCTTGCGGTCGTTTTCGAAGAAGAATTTCGCATCGTCGAGACGGGCACGGAGGACTTTTTCGTTGCCGTGCTGGACGTTTTCGAGGGCTTTCGTACCGCCATTTCGAACAGTCAGGAAGTACGGCATGAGGGAGCCGTCTTCGTTTCTGACAGGGTAGTATCTCTGGTGGTCACGCATCGGGGTGACGACGGCCGGTACAGGGAGCTTCAGGAATTCATCATCGATCCTGCCATAGAGCGGGGTCGGGTATTCGACGAGATAGTTGATCTCTTCCAAGAGGTCTGCATTGTGCCAGACATGGCCGCCGAGCTTGTCTGCAACGGCGAGAAGGCCGGTACGAATCATTTCGCGGCGTTCATCCTGATCGACGATGACAAAGGCTTCCCGCATGGTCTCCTTGTAGGAGAGCGGATCAGAGATCACGACAGGTTCCTTGCAGAGGAAACGGTGTCCACGGCTGACATTGCCACTCTTGACGTGAGCAAATTCCATCGGGATGATCTCCTTGTCGCAGAGAGCAACGATCCAACGGACAGGACGGATGAAATGGGCTTCTTCATCGGCCCAGCGCATACTTCTGGTGAAGTTCAGGCCGGTGATGAGGGAGAGGAAGAGCTCGGGAAGGACATCTTCGACTTTCTTGCCCGCATGTACGACATGCGCCCAGGTGTATTCCCCTTCTTTGACGAGTTCAGATGGATCGATGTGCTGGCCGCGGGCAAATCCCTGGGCCGCGCGTGTCGGATTTCCATCCGCATCGAAAGCAGCTTTGACGGATGGGCCGCGTTTCTTGACTTCTTCATCCGGCTGGCGGTCTGCGGCATCCTTGACGAGGACGGCAAGGCGGCGCGGGGTCGCGTAAATGGTGATGCTTTCGGCAGCGATGCGGTGGGCTTCGAACTGGGAAGCCGCGAGCGCTTTCAGCTGGTCAACGACGCCGGACATGATATTGGCCGGCATTTCCTCTGTACCGATTTCTAAGAGAAGATTCTTACTCATTTCGCTTCGCCTCCTTTAAGCATGGGGAATCCCAGCTCTTTGCGCTTTTTCAGCCAGGCCTTGGCGCACATACGGGCCAGGTTTCTGACACGGGAAATATATTCTGTACGTTCCGAGAGGGAGATCGCTCCGGCAGCGTCCAGCAGGTTGAAAGAATGGGAGCATTTCAGTACATAGTCATAGGCTGGGAGTACGAGGCCGGCCTTCACGACGCGCTGTGCTTCTTTTTCGTACATGTCGAAGAGCTTGAAGAGCATGTCGTGGTCAGAGAGCTCGTAGCTGTAGACGGACTGCTCGTATTCATTCTGGTGCCAGATGTCGCCATAGGTGACGCCGTCGGTCCATTCGAGGTCATAGACATTGTCTACTTCCTGAATGTACATCGCGATACGTTCGAGACCGTAGGTGATCTCTACGGAGACCGGATGCTCATCAATGCCGCCGACCTGCTGGAAATAGGTGAACTGGGTGATTTCCATGCCGTCGAGCCAGACTTCCCAGCCAATGCCCCATGCACCTAAGGTCGGGGACTCCCAGTTATCTTCGACGAAGCGGATGTCGTGTTCTTGCGGATCGATACCGAGCTCTTTTAAGGATTCCAGATAGGTTTCCTGGATGTTATTCGGAGACGGCTTCATGATGACCTGGAACTGATGGTGCTGGTAGAGACGGTTCGGATTATCCCCATAACGGCCGTCATCCGGACGGCGGGATGGTTCCATATAGGCTACGTTCCACGGTTCCGGTCCGATGGTGCGCAGGAAGGTAGCCGGATTCATCGTGCCTGCGCCTTTTTCTGTGTCGTAAGCTTCTCCGAGTACGCAGCCCTGCTTGGACCAGAACTTCTGGAGTGCTAAGACGATCTGCTGAAAAGTCATTTGTTCCTCCTGATCGAAGAAATGGGGTGTGACCGATCGGTCACTGCGCTCCCATTTCCTGACAATATAAAAATCCCTGTAACAAAAAGTTACAGGGACGAGTTACAGGGATCATTAACCCGCGGTTCCACCCTCATTGACCTAAGAAAACACTGATTACATCGCAGAGTCTGATTTGATCAGTGTTCCTTAAGGCCCACCTTGATTTCTCTTATTTCCCTACTCTGTTCAGGAAACAGCTCAGAAACGCCTTCTGTCCATCGCCGGCCTCTCACCACCGCCGGCTCGCTTTGTCGGACATACTCCTCTTCCTCATCGCCGTATATGGGAACATTGTAGCAAATCACGATGGAAATGTAAAGGGGCGTGATGCCCATGATTACGTTTGAAAGCCTCGCTTGAATGAGAAATTAGAAATGAGAAATGCGAAATGATGGTGCGGCGCATAAAAATATAGAAGCGCCGCAAAATTTTGATAGCGCTTCGCGCCATCGTCATCTCGAGCGTAGTCGAGAGATCTTCCTTGCAGAACGGTCAGCTCGCTAATTGCGCTATTTCAATCACCGTTTGCTTTTAATCCCCAGTCACCAGTCACTAGCTACCAGTCACCTATTCTCCCAATAAAAAATCCGCTCACTGAGCGGATAAAAAAATGGAGCGGGTGAAGGGAATCGAACCCTCGTAACCAGCTTGGAAGGCTGGCGCTCTACCATTGAGCTACACCCGCATAAAAATGGTCGGAGCAGCAGGATTTGAACCTGCGACCCCTTGGTCCCGAACCAAGTGCGCTACCAAACTGCGCTATGCCCCGACAACGTAGATGATTATAGCATTTTGTTCTCTTTCTGTCAATAGGATTTTTATTGATAGGTTGATTTGCCCCCCTTGTCTTCCAATAGCATTTATGCTATCATCAGTATAGGAAGAAGGAGTCTGCTATGTACAATATTGAGTTTTATACAAACAGAAACGGCCAATCTGAGATTCTGAATTTCCTTGAAGCATTGCGTACAAAAAGTAAAACCAGCAAAGATGCGCGCATTCAATACAACCAGATTGTTTTCTATATCGATTTGCTTGCAAAGAGCGGCAGCAATCTTCCCATTAAGATCACGAAGCATTTAGAAGAAGATATCTGGGAGCTGCGTCCGGGTTATAACCGCGTTTTTTATTTCTATTATGACAACAAGCAATATGTGCTTCTTCATCATTTTCGCAAGAAATCGCAAAAGACGCCAGCGAAGGAGCTTCTCCGAGCAAAGGCAGAACGCGATGATTACATCAAGCAAAAGGAGGAAAAATCATGAACTGGAATGACTATAAAGAGCACGTCAAAGCATGCAGTGAGGACGACCGTAGAAATATGGAAGAAATTGAAGCGGCGGCTGATATCGTCTCCTCCTTGATCAAGCGTCGGCAGGAGCTTGGCCTCAGCCAACGAGCACTGGCTGAGCGCTGCGGTATCCCACAGTCTTCTGTCGCCCGCATCGAGTCCTGCAGTGTAGCTCCCAAGCTCGATACTCTCATCAAACTGATGCAGGCACTACAGCTCAAACTGCAGGTAGCCGTTGCCAGCTGAATGGCAAACGGGTACGTCCCTGACAAGCAGGGACGTACCCGTTTAGGATAACAAACCCCCGTAGCGGATATGTCCGCTGCGGCTTTTTTATTTCTCTTCCATGGCTTCTTTCTTGGCCTGGTAGGTGCCTGGCTGCGCCATGACCTTTGGTTTCTTCATTTCATTGTACGCCTGGATCATCATCGCGCATTCTACGCGTTTCTTCTGGATCTCACAGGTGATGTGGTACGGCTTATGAATATCGCCGGCAAATGCTTCGTTATTCGCATGGCAGCCGCCGGAACAGAAGAATTTCGCCCAGCAGTCGACACATTCCGGCTTGCTGAAGACATGGTTCATGCGGAAGTCGCGCATCATCTTGAAGTTCTTGAGACCTTCATAGACGTTGCCGATGACGTAGCCTTCACGACCGACGAACTGGTGGCATGGGTAAATGTCGCCATTCGGTACGACGGCGAGGTATTCATGACCGGCACCGCAGCCGCGGAGACGCTTCGGGAGGCAGGGACCCTTCCAAAGGTCCATATTGAAATGGAAGAAGAAGAAAGGACGGCCTTCCTCTTCTCTTTCGATGAAGAGCTTGGCAAGGCGGTCATATTCCGCTTTGACGCGCGGCAGGTCTTCTTCCTTGATGGAGTAGTCAGCGGTGTCTTCGCCGACAACCGGTTCCATGGATACAGCGGGGAAGCCCTTGTCGATCATATCGATGACGTCGGTCGTAAAGTCCATATTGTAACGGGTGAAGGTGCCGCGGACATAGTATTCCTCGCCCTTGCGGTTCGCCACGCAGTACTGGAGATTCTTCACGATCTCATCATAGGTGCCTTCGCCATGGACGCCCGGACGCATACGGTCATGCATTTCCTTGCGGCCGTCAAGCGACAGGATGAGGCTGATGTGATTGTCTGTCAGGTATTTGACCTTTTCCTTGTCGAGCAGAAGGCCATTCGTGGTGAGGGACATCTTGATCTTCTTGCCGTGCTTCTTCTCCTGCTTGTGTACATAGTCGATGGTCTGCTGTACGACATGCCAGTTCATGAGCGGTTCGCCGCCGAAGAAATCAAGCTCGCAGTGTTCACGCGGGCCGCTGTGTGCGATGAGGAAATCGACCGCTCTTCTGGCAACGTCGAAGCTCATCAGCATGCGCCACTGGCCATAGCCGCCCTGCCCGGCGAAGCAGTACTGGCAGCGCAGATTGCAGTCGTGGGCGATATTGATGCAGAGTGCTTTGATGATCGGACGGTCTTCGATCGCCATTTTGTAATTCTTATCCATCGGTGCAAAGAGTACTTCTTTGGCGATGAGTTCATCAAGGTCGTCCATGACTTCATTGAGTTCGGCCTCTTCGTAGTCTTTGGAAAGATTCGCCAGAACCATTCCCCGGTTGGCTCCATTGTAATACGCGAGGACCTTGTACGTCACATCATCGACGACATGTACGATGCCGCTGTTCACATCCATGACGATATTCATGCCGTTCTGCTGGAAACGGTGGATCATTGGCTTAACGTTGTAATCCATGAAATGTTATTCTCCTTTTATTGGGTTATATGGTTATATGGTTCAGGGTTCAGGGTTCAGGGTTCAGGGTTCAGGGTTAGCCCGAGGGATATGACTCCCCTTGATTACGATTGAAAGCCTCATTTGAATTAAAAATTAAAAATGAGAAAAGGTGGTGCCCGCGACCGGCATTCCAGTCACTCGTCACCAGTCACTTGAGACTCCTAATCCCCAGCCACCAATCCCTAATCCCTGCTTTCAAACTTAGCCCGTGGGGCATGCCGCCCTTGATCGCGGGTGAAAGTTCTGCTCGAATAAGAAATGAGGAATCAGGGAAACGCCGAACATTTTGATGCCATTTCCCTTCTACCCGCATCCATTCACTTCACAAGAAAAGCCCCCGGTCTCAAGGCCGGGGGCTTGGCCGTGCATCAGCTTATGCTCTCTTTGCTTCTGCTTCTTCCTGTTCTGTGCAGATCAGGTTGCCAATGGTGCAGCTTGTTTTGCAAGCGGACTGGCAGGAAGTCTGACATTCACTGCAGCCTTCGAATTTGATGGAGTCCTGCAGAGAAGACTTGTTGATTGTAACGATGTGTTTGGACATGATGTCACCTCCCTGAAACCAAGATTTCTTGCATTATCATACCATAGGTGAGGGTAAATGTACACCCTTTCCGGAAAAGATATTAAGGAAACGCTGATTCAATCGCAGAGTCGGATTTCATATGGATTTTTATACATAGCTTCGTCATCATCTTCCTTAAATAGCTCGGACTGACTTGAGGTTTAGCCAGTTGAGAGGTGCAAAGGGTTCAACGGAGCAAGTGCAGCGCAGCATCATCCAAAAGCGCCGCTTTCATTCCTCGTTCCTCATTTACAGCATCTGACAGATCCCGTAGATCGCGCCCACAGGGATAAGAGCCATCATGGCGAGCGCTCCGAAGCAGCCATTGCCTTTACCGTGTACGGTGAACCAGTCGTCCGCAATGCTCTTCATTTCCTGGAATTCTCTTTCGAGTCCCTGCAGGATACGCCAGAGCTCTCGGCAGTCGGCCTCGGTCATTTCTTCGCTGGCATCGACGGCAAAGCCTTCCTCTTCCTCGGCCTCGCGCTTCTTGCGCTCGGCTTCCTCCTTCGCCTTCTCTTCCGCAGCCGCCATCTGTCCTTTGATGGAGGATTTCCAGTCGCCTGTCTCTTCTTCCTTCGGGGCGGCTTCCACGACTTCCTCTTCCTTCGGGGCTTCTTCCTTCGGCGCTGCCTCTTCCTGATCGACGACCTTCAATAATTCCGCCTTCAGGGCCTCCATGTCTTCGGTGTATTTATGAACCGCTGCATCCCAGAGGGCGTAGTCGAGTTTCTTTTTGAAATCATACATCGTTCCCATTGTCGCCTGATTGAAAAGGAACTGGGTGTTGTCCATATCCGCAAAGATTTCGCCGATGCGTCCTTTGTGCTTGAACTTCGACTTGCCCACCTTGACAAAGTACATATAGGTGCCGATGTGTGCTCTCAGGTTTCCGATCGGGGTGTCGGATTCATGCTTTTTATCAAAAAATCCCATGGATGGTTACTCTCCTTACATTTTTATTTCTTCTTATTATATAGGGAACGAAGGGAAGGTTCAAGTTTAACCAACAGGGCGTGCCGTCCTTTGATTGCAAATGAAAGCTTCGCGCAAATTAGGAATTAGGAATTAGGAATTAGGAATGAAGGTGGCGGCTTCGCCGCGAGTATATATGGGGCGATGCCCGAAGGCAGTATTCAAGTCACTAGTCACTCAAATCCCCCTCAATACATCGCTTCATACCCTTCTCCCATCGTAATGAGGCCGACGCCCATGGCTTTCATGAGCGGCTCTACGAAGGGGAGATCCCGCAAAAAGAGATCGTACTGCATCCCCTTTCCCACGACGAGACGCACCTCGAGCGTCGTTTCCTCTGGCAGCCGAAGGTCTGCCATCAGCTTCTTCCGGTCTACAAGTACGAGGTGCGTGAACGCGCGAAGTACGCTCCGAAGCAGACTGTCGGACGGATCGACCCTTTCGAGCGCTCTCACGAGAGAGTACGTCCCTGCCCCTGACGGATTTCCATCATAGAGCAGCATGGAGGGACGTCCGAGCTCCTGTGACCGATTTCCCAAAAGCACGAGCGCGACCGGCAGCACTTCGCCAAAAGGCGGGAAGACGCGCTGCTTGCGGATCCTTTGGAAATCAAGATCCTTCATCGTGATGCTGACACGATTTCCCTCGACCAATCGGTAAAGCCTCTGCGGCACCGTCATCCACAGATCCCGATGCGCGGTGAGCCAGCCGGCTGCGACAGCCGCGTAGGGCTCCTTCGTATCCGACGTGAGGCCGAATCGATTGATATAGTCCTTCTGATACAAAAGCTCCGGATGGGCAGCATCTTTTTCCAAGAGCGAAAGCAGCTCCGCGCGCGTCATCTGCGCCGGCGCCTGCGCCCCGCTCACGGGGACGCCGTACAGGCCATGGAAGAGATAAAGGCAAGAAACGCCGAGCATCCCTCCCAGCTGCTTCAAAGAAAGCAACACAGGCTTTCTCCCCGCAGGCGTAAAGTGATCACTTCCTGCCCCGGTGATGAGCGTCACGATGGAGATCCGCGGCAGCTTTTCCATGCCGAGCCTCTGCAAAAGAAGCGCCTGATTCAGCGAGGTCTTGAGGCTCCAGCAGCGAAGGAGACGCGAAAGCGGCTGTTCCTTTTCCGGATAGGGACGGATTTCAAAAAGGGTAAGGTTCTTTCCTTCTTTATCGAGCGTCATAAAATCGAAGTACCCGATCTCTGCCGTCGTCCCATCCGTCAGCCGTACATCCCCGTCAAGCGGGATGGCATGGAAGAAATCCTTTTCGGAAAGCAGCTTCTGTGCCATGCGGCTCCCCCGATCGGAAGTCTTTCCGATAGCGGTATGCACCATGCCCCAATTCGTATCCGTCATTTTCAGCGCTTCTGCGTGAGAGACGAGATACGTGCTGATGATGTCCTCATAGGAGCGCCCTGTATCGCTCGTGGTCCCGCCCTCTTGGATATAGTCCTTCAGGTACAGCTCGCCCGGACGCGCGAGATCCTTTTCCAGCTGACCGATCAATTCCGCTTCTGTGTATGCCATCGTGATCCACCTCCACTGCACTTGCTACTATCTTATCACATTTGTAGATGGTTGTTCGTTGTTTGTTGTTTGGAAATCGTGCTAAAAGATTTAGAGAGCATGCCGTCTTTGGATTGCGTATGAAGGCTCTGCTTGAATGAGGAATGAGGAATTAGGAATGAAGGTGGCAGCTTCGCAGCAAGTATATAGGGCGATGCCCGAAGGTCAGCGGCTAGTAGGCTTCCCATTTATGGTTTCCTGACATTGACCGTTTGTCCGCGAATAGCAAAGATTTCTCGCTTGCGCTCGAAATGACGATATAGGAGAGTCTAAAATCTCTTGGTCTCCTAGTCTCTTAGTCTCTAATTTCTAATCCCTAGCCACTAGTCACCAGTCACTAGTCACCAGTCATTTCAGGCAATAAAAAAGCCCGCCCCAAGAGCGGATCGTTTCTGGAGCGGGTGAAGGGAATCGAACCCTCGTAACCAGCTTGGAAGGCTGGCGCTCTACCATTGAGCTACACCCGCATAAAAATGGTCGGAGCAGCAGGATTTGAACCTGCGACCCCTTGGTCCCGAACCAAGTGCGCTACCAAACTGCGCTATGCCCCGACAATGTTTAGAAGTATAGCACAGGAATTCGGATTTGTCAATAGGTTTTAAAAGCCCGTGACGCATATCCCGTTTCCTGCATACAGGCGCATACGCTCGGCATGATCCCTGGAAAATGCGCAGCCTTCTCTGAAACCAGCAAAATTTATTTGACAAACCCCCACTCCATTTGTTACAATATTTCATGTCAATGCCGGTATAGCTCAGCTGGTAGAGCGGCGCATTCGTAATGCGTAGGTCGCAGGTTCAAATCCTGTTGCCGGCTCCAGAATATGAACGCCCATGCGTATGCATGGGCGTTTTCTTTTGCGTGCGTAGCAGCTGGTGGCTGGTGACCAGGGATGAAAAGCAGGCGATGATTGAAATAGCGTAGTAAGCAAGCTGACCGTTCTGCAAGAGAGATCTCTCGCCAACGCTTTCGATGACGACGGCGCGAAGCGCTATCAGAATTGTGCGGCGCTTCATTTTTTTGCGCCGCACTACCATTTCTCATTTCTCATTCAAGCAAAGCTTTCAGATTTAATTAAGAAGGGCAATACGCCCCAAGGGCTGATCCTGAACCCCGCATCCCCCATGCCTTTCCCGCATAGATTCCCATCTGGCAAAAGTATTTGTCATGGAGGAAAAAACGGACTATACTAATGACGTAAAAATGGCCGTAAGAGGCAGTAACCCATCCAAGGAGGACTATCATGGAAACATACAAACAGGCTCCCGTCATCGGCTCTACCCGCGTGGACGAAGGCGCAGCGGGCACACATGCGAAAGTCTATTTCACCCGCGTGATCGATGCGGCGCATCTGATTTCACTCTACTCCAAGATCAATGATGCCATCTATGGCAAAGTGGCTATCAAGCTGCATACCGGCGAGAAGCATGGACCGAATATCCTGCCGCGCGACATGGTAGAAGCCTTTCAGAAGCAGGTGGCAGGCAGCACGATCGTAGAAACGAATACGCTCTATCAGGGAGACCGCTACACGACCGAGATGCACCGAGATACCCTGCAGGTGAATGGCTGGACCTTCTGCCCCGTTGATATCATGGATGAAGAGGGAACCGTCGACCTTCCAGTCCGCGGCGGCAAGCATTTCAAGACTGTCTCCATGGGCGGCCACATCGTGAACTATGACTCGATGATCGTCCTAACCCATTTCAAAGGACATGCCATGGGCGGCTTCGGCGGCTCGATGAAGAATCTCGCCATCGGCTGTGCGGATGGACGCATCGGCAAGAGCCAGGTCCATGGCGTCGATGTAAACAATCAGCCGGAAGACTGGGACGCCTGGCCAGGCAAGGAGCTCCTCATGGAGAACATGGCGGAATCCGCCAAAGCCACCATTGATCTCTTCGGCAAACACATCGTCTACCTGAATGTCCTGCGCCGCATGTCCGTCGACTGCGACTGCGCCGGTCTCGCAGCGGAAGAACCGACCATTCCGGATATCGGCATCCTCGCCTCGACCGACCTTCTCGCCATCGATCAGGCCTCGGTCGACCTCGTCTATCAGACCGCCTCGAATCAGGACCTCGTGAAGCGTATCGAGTCCCGCCACGGTCTCCATCAGCTGACCGCGATGAAAGAGCTCAAGATGGGCAATCCGCAGTATGAACTGATTGAAGTGGAATAAATGGTTCAGGGTTCAGGGTTAGCTCATCGGTCGTGTCGCCCCTTGATTGCAGATAAAAGCTCTACCCGAATGAGGAATTAGGAATGAGGAATTAGGAATGGTGGTGCGGCGCATCATAATCAGAAGCGCCGCGAAATTTTGATAGCGCTTCGCGCCGTCGTCATTTCGAGCGCAAGCGAGAAATCTCTATGGCAGAACGCTCATTGCCTGCGGTGAGACAGCACTAAGACATCGTTTTCCCTCGACGCATGCACGCTGATTTCCTGCGGTGCAGTAAAGATCCCTCAGCTACGCTCGGGATGACGATGCCGGAGAATCCCAGTGACTAGTCACTAGTCACTCCTAATCCCTAGCCACCAGTTACTCTTCCCTGCTTTCAAACTTATCCCCGGGGCGTGCCGCCCCATAGCATCAAAAAGCATTTTCCCCACGGAAAATGCTTTTTTGCTTTCGATTTACAGTCCCTGTTTCTTTGACTATAATTAAGGAAACGCTGATTAAATCGCAGAGTCCGATTTGGCATGTATTTTCATGCAATGCTTCGTCATAACCCTCCTTAAATAGCTCGCTATTCGCGGCGGCTTATTCCTCGCCTTGCATGAAAATGCAAGAGCCAAGTCGGACAACGATTTAATCAGTGTTTCCGTAGGATAGAATCTATCATCTTTCCGGAGGTGCTCTCTATGAAAAAACGTACACTGCTCCTGACGCTCGCCGCCCTTTTGGCAGCGACTACGATTTCTGCCAATGACTCTCTCCCCTTCACGGCCGCAGTCAAAGAGAACGGCATGTGGGGCGCGGTGAATGCTGCGGGCAAGGTCGTGATTCCGATTTCCTATGACCGCCTCGGCCTCACGCTCAGAGACGCAGATGAGCAAGCGGAAGACCTTTCCTCAGAAGAAGGCCGCGATGATCTCATCGAAGCAGAAAAAGGCGGGCTTCGCGGATTTTTCACCCGCACGGGAAAGGAAATCATCCCGATCTCCTATGAAAGCCGCTCCATCTGGAAAGAAGGCGCTCTCGCCGTCCGTGGGAAGGACAAGAAGATCTCCTTCTATAAAAAAGATGGATCGCTGATCTCTGGTGCCGCCTATGACCAAGTCTCCGACTTTGAAAATGGCATGGCGATCGTGAAGCGCGGCGCAACCTACGGCTATCTTTCGCTCGATGGAAGAGAAGTGAAGCCTGTCTATCAGGAAGCGCGCTTCTTCGAAGACGGCCTCGCCGCGGTCAAAGAAAAAGGACGCTGGGGCGTCATCGACATGACGGGCCGCTACGTCGTCTCCCCGACCTACAAAGATACCGGCGCTGCCTTCGAAGAGGGCCGCCTCGCCGTCAAGAACCAGAAGAACCTCTGGGGATTCATCGATAGAGAGGGACAGGAAATCATCCCTCCCGCTTACAAAGCCGTCTCGCCGGCCTTCAGCGAAGGCTGCGCCGCCGTCCAGGACGAGAGCAAGCTCTGGGGATTCATCGATACCGAAGGCCGCGTCACCGCCAAGCCCCAATTCAAAGCGGTGCTGACCCCTTTCGCAGAGGGACTTGCCGGCGTCAAGACCCTCGACGGCAATGGCTATGCCAGACCTGACGGCACCATCGCCTTCATGGCAGACTATGACCAGCTCTTCCCCTTTGCGGATGGCCTTGCCGAAATCAGAGAAGGCGAAGTGGAGACGCACGCTGCCCGCAGCCGTCCTCCGATTTCCATCGGTATCGGCTGGGGATGGGGCAACTGGCTCGCCTTCCGCCATCACCACCATCACCCATGGGGATGGGGCATCGGCGTGCCCATCTGGTATCCCGGCCGGTACGACTACGAGACGGTCCCGTCCATCACGGTCAAACGCGGCTACATCGACAAGAACGGCAAAGTCGTCGCCAGCCCCGCCAATGACCGCGTCTTCTCCGCCGGAGAAAAAGGCATCCTCCTTTCGAAAGACGGCCGCTATGGCTGGGTCGACCGCGAAGGCACCTACATTGCCCACACCATCTACGCAGGCCTCCTCCCCGATGAGGAAGACGGCGTACTCCTCGCCAAAGACGAGAACAAGAAATGGGGCCTCCTCTCCATGGCAGATGGCCACGAGATTCTGCCATTCTCCTATAAGGAAATCAGATCCTTGGGCAGCGGTTATTTCGGTTATAAAGAAGAGGACAAATGGGGCATCGCGGGCAAGGACGGGTCGCGCCTCACCGCGCCCCTCTACCTTGCCGTATCGAAAGCAGGAGAAAACCACCTTCCCGTCAAAACAAAGAACGGCTGGACCTTCATCACGCCTGCGGGCACCGAAGCCTTCCCTCATGAAGATACCTTTTCCGACGTCACCCCCTTCTCCTCCGGTCTCGCCGGCGTCAAGGTCAAAGGCAAGTGGGGGCTCATCGATAAGACGGGAACCTATGTGATGCGCCCCGCCTATGAAGATCTGGATATTTTGTGACAATGGAACAGACCATGTCATTCCGTGAAAAAACGCTGATCCGATCGTTTTGCGATTGGATCAGCGTTTTCTTATTCCTCCTCGATCTCTCCTTCGACCTCAAGATACAGCTTCTCGAGAGCATCCACAGTCTCCTCTTTGGCCTGCCACAGACCTCGCCGCTCTGCCTCAAGGAGCGTCTCGGTGATGCGGCTAAGCGCCCAGGGATTCACACGCTTCATCCAGTCCTGCACCTTGGGATCCAGGGCATAAGCGGCAGAGAGCTTCTCATACATCCAGTCCTCCATGACATCGCTCGTCGCATCCCACTGGAAACTGACGGCGACACGATTCGAAAGATCTGCCGCGCCTTTGTAGCCATGCTGCATAAGGCCTTCGATGAATTTTGGATTCACAGTCTCCGTGCGGAAGATGCGCTTCGCTGCCGCTTCGACAGTGCGTACCTTGATGCGGCTCCGGTCGCTGCTGTCCCCTTCGTAAGCATGCGGTTTCTTTCCCGAGCAGCTTCTGACCGCTGCGATCAAGCCGCCGTGGTAAGCATTGTAGTCATCCGATGACATCATATTCGTCTCATGGTTATCCTCATTCTTGATGGTGACTTCCATATGCGTGAGACGCTCGCGGAAGAGCTCCGGCTTATAGTTGCCATTTGACTTCGATCCATAGGCATGACCGCCCCACCGGATGAAAACATTCGCAAGATCATCGAGGCTGTCCCAATTTTTCCCCTCCAGAAGTGCTGCAACGCCTGCGCCATACGTCCCCGGGGCATCGCCGAAGATGCGATATGCCGCCTCCCGCCACGCCTCTTCCTTGGGCGTGCCTTTCTCTTCCATGACCTGACAGTCCTTAGAAATATGTTTCCTGACATAATTATCCTCGTTATTTTCCGCAAGAGAGGCCGCGAGCAGCACCGCCCTGTCCATGAGCGAGACGACCGAGGGCATGGTATCGCGGAAAAGGCCACTGATGCGCGCCGTCACATCGATGCGCGGACGCTTCAGCTCGGTCAGCGGGATAGGCTCCATACGCTTCACATGGAGGCTTCCCGGCTCCCAGATGGGACGAATGCCCATGAGATAGAGGAATTCCGCGATGCACTGCCCATGGCTTCGCATATTCGCGCCCGACCAGAAAACCATCCCGACGCTTTCCGGATACCGACCTTCGCTCTCGATATATTGCGAGATGACCTGATCCCCAAGCTCTTTCCCCACCTCCCATGCCGTCCTTGTCGGCAGACGCCGCGGATCGATGCCATAGAAATTCGCCCCTGCCGGCAGAAGAGAGACACCGCCCGCATGCGGAGAGCCGGAGATCCCCGGCACAATGTAACGAGCAGAAAACCCGCGAAGGGTATGCTCCATTTCCTTTTTGGTCCCGGCAAGGCGCGGATATACCTCCTCGCAAACGAAACGGAGCAGCGGCTGCTCCCTCTCTGTCCCCAGTACCTTCGCCTTCTCTTTGTCGAAATGCATTTCTGCCAGCTTGCGGACCAGTCCCTCTGCCTTCTTCTGAAGGCGCGCCATCCACTCGCCCCCGGTGAGACCATTCGGATAAAGTGTCTGTGCCTGTTCCAGCAGCGTATCCACGGATGTCCCCTCCTCCTCAGCCAAAAGCTCGTAGATCGAGGGGATGTCCCCATTTGGCAGACGAAGAAGAGACAATATTTCATGGATGAGCGTTTCCCCCTTCGGCATCTCTCCCAGAATGTGCAGTCCGACATGGCACTCGCTATTTTTAAGATCCTCGATATAGCAGTGAAGGCGCGAAAGATACCCTGCCAAATCCGCTTCCGTATACGGCACCTCACCGTCCAAACTTGCTTTCTCCGCAAGCTCACGGATCCGTGGTACCAGCCGCTTCGCCGTTTCCGGTTCCGATTTCTCAAAATGCGCGTACTCATCCATCGCCTGCTCCAGCTCAGCCAGCTCCTCATACGTCCCTGCCTCTTCCATCGGTGCAGGCAAATGATCCACAAGACATGCACCGCCGCGCCGCTTCGCCTGGATCCCCTCTCCCGTGATCGTCATATGGTAGGGATAGATATTTGGCAGGCTTCCCAGAGCCAGATCAGGATAGCTTCCTCTATCCATCCCCGCACTTTTTCCCGGAAGCCATTCCAGATTTCCATGCGTCCCCACATGGACCACGGCATCGGCTCCCCATACATCACGGATCCACTGATAGTATGCCAGATACTGATGCGTCGGTGCTATGAAAGGATCGTGGTAAATCTTCGCCGCATCAAAGCCATACCCACGCGGTGCCTGTACCGTGAGGAAAATATGCCCGTCCATCAGCCCCGGTACCAGAATATCGCCCGCCTCCGTCGTCATGACCCTGCCAGGCGCCTTTCCCCAGTCCTTCTCCATCTGCCGCCGCGTCTCTTCGGGGAAGGTATCAAAGAAATCGCAGTACACCTTCTTCGAAATCTTCTGACACACCGCCTCTTGCTCCTCCGTCAGCATCGAACGGTCATTCGTCGCCTGCGCGGTCAGTCGCTTCATGAAATCCTCCGTGTCCTCCGGGATGAAATCGACCTGATAGCCCGCCTCTTTCATGAAGCCAAGCAGCCGCCGGACGCTCTCGATGCTGTCTAAGCCATATGCGCTCCCGATATTCGAATTCTTCGGCGGATAATTGTGGAAAATGATCGCGATCTTCTTCTCCGCATTCGGTTTCCTGTGCAGCCTCGCCCATGCGCCCGCCCGAGAAACCATCGCACGCATACGCTCGGGGATGGGCAGGTACTCCACCTCCCCATCCTCCTTCACATGCTT
>CAVBQN010000039.1:0-16998 GCA_963597545.1 Fusicatenibacter saccharivorans | reverse complement strand
AGCTCATCACCCCGATCGCTATGGAAGAAGGCCAGCGTTTCGCTATCCGTGAAGGCGGCCGTACCGTAGGCGCAGGCGTTGTAGCTAAGATCGCAAAATAATTTCAGCATCCGCTGAATGAAAAAACTCTCCCGTAAGGGGGAGTTTTTTTGCGTGCTTGAAAGTGGTGATTGGGGACGGGCAGCCAGGTATCAGGCGGAGATGACGTACTCTGCGGTGTAGGGCAGGAAGAGGATGACGTAGGTGATGACGAGGATCGCCATGGTGTTGTACAGTGGGAGAAGGGAGTAGATGTCACTCCCAAAGAGCATGATGACAAGGACGATGCCGGGGAGCATTACAGGGAGAAGACTTGCGGCTTCGAGGATCTTACCACTCTTTTCGTGTTTTCGCATAGGAAGCACGATGAGCGTCCCCGTATGGCGCAGAGAGTGGCGCTGGCAATGAGAAGGAAGAGGCTACTTTCGATGGCGGAGAGGGCATCATTCTCCGTCTCACTGAAAAGTTCGGCGTAGTGAAAGAGAGTGAAATGACCCGCCGAGAGTCCGGACCCACGCAGCTTGATGAGAGAGGAGTGAGCGTCATCCGCTTGTCATTGCTGCCTACGAGTGAGTCGCTTTTGTGGGTCGTAATGGCATTCTGCACCATCCAGAGAAGAAGGCAGGCGTCAGCGCCCATCTGCTTGACCTCACCGAGGACATCGAGTCCGGCGATCATGCGGAGAAGAGTCGTCTTCCCGCAGGCAAGAAGGACGTGCAATGTCGTGAAGCTGTCCTCTCGATCGTGAGTGAGAAGTCCCTGATGACAGGCTTTCCCTGAAAGGCTTTTGAAATGCGAGATAAACATATGTCCCTATAAGACCTCCTTTCATATAGTTTTTGCGGAATGCGTCAAGACGGTATGTGGCCTGTGTGATACCGCTGCAAAAAGTGGATGATGATAGAAGGTCAGATGGAAATTTGCGCCAGCGTCGCATTTTTTAGGCGGAAAGGCGGCATACTACATGGTGGTTTTACGAATTTATGAAAGTTTTAGAAATTGGAGTACACGCACGGCGGCGTGGCCATGTGAAAATAAAGAAAATAAACTACAGAAAAGTCAGTGAATACCGAACAATTTCACCAAAAATCGGCAAAAATAAATTTTGTATAAAAGACTTGATTTCAGTGCCGAAAAATAGTATTATAGAAAAGCTGAACGTCTGGTACCTTTGTGCGAGGGCGCAAGGCAAAAGAGTGTTCAGAACAAACTATGAAGTGGAAGGTGGCCTGCACAGCAGGGGAATTTCCACGGAGCAGTTCATTCATGAAATGAACGTAGGAGGTTTATCTAATGTCGAAACAGGAAAAAATCAGAATTCGTCTGAAAGGCTATGATCACAAAGCAGTTGATCAGAGCGCAGCGAAGATCGCGGAGACTGCAAAAAGAACAGGCTCCAGAGTCTCCGGTCCGATTCCGCTCCCGACCGAACGGAACGTGTACACCATTCTTCGTTCTCCACATGTCAACAAAGACAGCCGTGAACAGTTCGAAATGCGTATTCACAAGAGACTCATTGACATCCTCGATCCGTCCAAGAAGACCGCGGATGCGCTGATGAGACTGGAACTCCCAGCTGGCGTCAGCATTGAAATTAAACTGTAAGGAGGTGCAAAGATGTCTAAGGCTATTTTGGGAACAAAATTAGGAATGTCTCAGGTATTCGCTGAAAACGGCGACCTGATTCCAGTAAGCGTTATTGAAGTTCTGCCAAACGTGGTAGCAGCTGTTAAAACTGTTGAATCCGATGGATACAATGCAGTACAGCTCGGCTACGGCGCTGTCAAAGAAAAACATTTGACAAAACCTGTAAAGGGTCAGTTTGAAAAAGCTGGTATCGACCCAGTTAAATATCTGCGTGAATATAGACTCGCTGAAAAGCCGTCTTACACAGTAGGCCAAACTCTGGCTGCTGATATCTTCGCAGAAGGCGAGATTATCGACGTTATTGGCACCAGCCGCGGCAAAGGTTTCGCCGGCACGATTAAACGTCATAACCACCAGCGTGGACCTGAATCCCACGGCTCCAAGAACCATCGTCAGACAGCATCCCTCGGTGCTCGTATGTCCGGCGGCGGCGGAAAAGTATTCAAAGGCAAGAAGATGCCTGGCCAGCTCGGCGGCGTACGTGTGACCGTACAGCATCTTCAGGTAGTAAGAGTTGATACTGCCCGTAATCTTATGCTTGTCAAAGGCGGGATCCCAGGTGCTAAGGGAAGCCTCGTCATGGTACAGGAAACCGTAAAACCTGTAAAATAATATTGTCTGGAACAACAGAAAATTGTTCTGATTAGGGAGGAACATCTCAATGCCGAAAGTAAAGCTGTATAATGTAGCCGGCGAAGCTGCCGGTGAAATAGAGCTGAATGACAGCGTCTTTGGTGTAGACTACAACGAAGCTGTTATTCATCAGGCAGTGGTGCGCCAGATGGCCAATGAACGCCTCGGCACACATGCCACCAAAACCAGAGGCCTTGTACGCGGCGGCGGCAAGAAGCCTTGGAAACAGAAGGGCACCGGCCGTGCCAGAGTCGGATCCATCCGCTCCCCACTGTGGGTTGGCGGCGGTACCGTATTCGGACCGACCCCGAGAAGCCATGCCAAAGACATGCCGAGAAAAGCACGTCAGCTGGCTGTAAAATCTGCACTGTCTGAAAAACTCCGTGCCAATGAACTCGTCGTTCTCGACGCAGTAAACTTCGAAGCACCGAAGACCAAAGAAGTAGTCAAAATGCTGGCTGCTTTCCAGGCAGAAGGCAAAGCTGTCATCGTTGACGGCGGCGCTCTTTGCCAGAACACCGTTCTGTCCGCTAGAAACATCCCGGGCGTCAAAGCTTACGCACCAAACGGACTCAACATCTATGATATCGTAAACACCGGCAAACTCTTCCTGACGCAGGAAGCCGTTAAGAAAATTGAGGAGGTACTCGCATAATGGACGCACGTGACATCCTCATTAAACCGCTCGTTACCGAAAAAACTACAGCCCTCATGGAAGAACGCAAGTACACTTTCCGTGTACCGCTCGCTGCTACCAAGGTGGAAATCCGCCAGGCTGTAGAACAGATCTTCAAAGTTAAAGTTCAGGCTGTGAACACCATGCGTTATGAAGGCAAGATGAAACGTCTGGGCCGCACCCAGGGTCGTCGCAGTGATTGGAAGAAAGCAATTGTTACCCTCAAACCGGGCGAAACAATTGAACTCTTCGAAGCGTAAGGAGGAGTAATATAAATGGCATACAAATCATTTAAACCGTACACTCCCGGACGCCGTCAGATGACCGTTTCCACCTTTGAGGAAATTACAACAGATACCCCAGAAAAATCCCTTCTGGCTCCTGTTCATAATCATGGCGGTCGTAATGGCTCCGGTAAGACCACCGTTCGTCATCAGGGCGGCGGACATAAACGTCAGTACAGAATCATCGATTTCAAGAGAAATAAAGATGGCATTCCGGCTAAAGTCGCAACCATTGAATACGATCCAAACCGTACCTGCCGCATCGCTCTGCTGCAGTATGCAGATGGCGAAAAACGTTACATCCTCGCTCCGAAAGGTCTGAAGGTCGGCGACGTAGTCACCAGCGGTCCGGAATCCGATATTAAAGTCGGCAACTGCCTCCCGTTCACCAACATTCCTCTTGGTACCATCGTTCACAACGTAGAACTGAAGATCGGCAAAGGCGGCCAGATGGTCCGTTCCGCCGGCGCAAGCGCTCAGCTGATGGCTAAGGAAGGCGACTATGCACTTCTCCGTCTGCCGTCTGGCGAACTTAGAAAAGTTCACATCCGCTGCCGTGCTACCATCGGTGCTATCGGCAACGAAGATCACGAAAACATTACCCTCGGCAAAGCAGGCAGAAACCGCTGGCTCGGCGTTCGTCCGGCTAACCGCGGCGTTGTCATGAACCCGAACGACCATCCACATGGCGGCGGCGAAGGTAAAGCTCCTGTCGGACGTAAGCGTCCAGTTACCCCGTGGGGCAAACCGGCTTACGGCGTGAAGACCAGACACAGCAGAAAAGCGTCTACCAAACTGATCGTTAAGAGACGCAAGTAAGATAAGGAGGAGTAAAAGTGTCCAGATCCGTAAAAAAAGGCCCGTTCGTCGCTTTCTCTCTCGTAAAGAAGATCGATGCGCTGAATGCAGCTAACGATAAGAAAATTGTAAAAACCTGGTCCCGTGCTTCTACCATCCTGCCGAGCTTCGTTGGTCACACCATCGCTGTTCACGACGGAAGAAAGCATGTACCGGTTTATGTCACTGAAGATATGGTCGGTCATAAACTTGGCGAATTCGCTCCGACCCGTACCTTCAAGGGTCATAACAAGACCGATAAGAAATAACCAGGGAGGAATAAAATGGAAGTTCAGGCAATTTCAAGAAATATCCGCATTTCTCCCCGTAAGGTCCGCATCGTAGCGAACCTTGTCCGCGGCAAGAAAGCGGGAGAAGCTATCTCTATCCTGCGCAACACCCATAAAGCAGCTTCCATCGTTGTCGAAAAGACACTGAGAAGCGCTATGGCTAACGCAGAAAACAACAACGACATGAACATTGACAAACTCTACATCTCCACAATTTTTGTAGATGCAGGCCCGATTATGAAGCGCGTACATCCACGCTCCCGTGGACAGGCTTTCGGGATTATGAAACGTACCAGCACACTGACGGTAAAAGTTTCTGAAAAAGAGTAATCGAAGGAGGGAAACGTTTTGGGTCAGAAAGTTAATCCGCATGGAATGCGTGTAGGCGTGATCGATGACTGGGATTCCAAATGGTTTGCAGAAAAAGATTATGCTGCACTGCTTGTGGAAGATGCCAAAATCCGCCAGTTCTTAAAGAAGCACCTGTTCGCAGCAGGCATTTCCAAAATTGGCATTAAACGCGCAAGCGGCCGAGTCAAGCTTGCGATTTATACCGCTAAACCGGGCATGGTCATTGGCCGTGGCGGCACAGGCATCGAGGATATCAAAAAAGCCCTCGCTGCTGTCACCGACAAAGAAGTCGACATCGACATCCTGGAAATCAAATCCACTGACATGAGCGCTATCCTGGTCGGCGAAAACATCGCTTCCCAGCTCGAAAGACGTATCGGCTTCCGCCGTGCTGTCAAACAGTGCGTCGGCAGAACCATGCGCGCTGGTGCCAAGGGTATCAAAGTTACCGTTTCCGGTCGTCTCGGCGGCGCTGAAATCGCTAGAAGCGAAAGCTACCGCGAAGGCTCCATCCCGCTGCAGACTCTCCGTGCAAACATTGATTACGGTGTCACCACTGCCCATACCACCTACGGTGCTATCGGCATTAAAGTATGGATTTACAAAGGCGAACTCGCTCCTGGCCAGGTAGTAGACGAAAACGAAAACGTCCGCACCAGCAAAGATAGAAACAACCGTCATGAAGGCGGCAGAAGAGGCGGCCGTCGTGGCGATCGCAGAGAACGTAGACCGAAAAACTCTGAAAGGAGTGATTCCTGATGTTAATTCCAAAGCGTACAAAATATCGTAAACAGTTCCGCGGCCGTATGAAAGGCAAAGCACATCGTGGAAACACCGTAACTTACGGTGAATTTGGTCTGGTAGCCACTGAACCATCCTGGATTACCAGCCGTCAGATCGAAGCAGCCCGTATTGCCATGACCCGTTACACCAAACGTGGCGGCAAAGTCTGGATCAAGATTTTCCCAGACAAACCGGTTTCTGCTAAACCAATTGGTACCCGTCAGGGTTCCGGTAAAGGCGCAGTTGAATACTGGGTAGCCGTAGTTAAACCGGGCCGCGTGATGTTCGAAATGGGTGGCATCTCCATGGAAGCTGCAAAGGAAGCAATGCGCCTTGCAGGCCACAAGCTGCCAATCAAGACAAAATTTGTAGTTAAAGGTCAAGAAGTGGCAGGTGAATAAAATGAAGGTCAATGAAATTCGTAACCTGAGCACTGCCGAATTAACTGAAAAGGTTGCCGGCTTAAAGGAAGAACTGTTTAACCTCCGTTTTCAGCTCGCTACAGGACAGCTTGAAAACCCGATGCGTATTCGTGAAGTAAAGAAGACCATCGCTCGCATCAAGACTGTACAGCGCGAAGAAGAATTGAAGGCTGCCAAGAAGGCATAACGGTTTATCCAAAGGAGGATCTCAACGTGGCAGAAGAAAGAAAGTTGCGCAAGGTGCGCCAGGGAATTGTTGTCAGCGACAAGATGGATAAAACCGTAGTTGTTGCTGTAGAACGCAAAGTTCCCCACAAGCTCTACAAAAAATCGATTAATACCACAACTAAGTTCAAAGCGCATGACGAAAACAACGAATGCCGTGTCGGTGATACCGTACGCATCGTCGAAACCCGCCCGCTGTCTCATGACAAGCGTTGGAGAGTTGAAAAAATCGTTGCCCGTCAGAACTGATATACAAAGATTAATATAGGAGGATAGGCACGATGATTCAGCAGGAAAGCAGACTCAACGTTGCAGATAATACCGGTGCTAAGAACGTCCTGGTCATCAAAGTTCTGGGTGGTTCCTTCCGTAAAAGCGGCAATATCGGTGATATTGTAGTTTGTACGGTCAAAGATGCAACCCCCGGCGGCGTTGTTAAGAAGGGCCAGGTAGTAAAAGCTGTTGTAGTTCGTTCCGTTAGCGGTGTAAGCCGCAGCGACGGATCCCATATCCGTTTCGACGAAAACGCAGTTGTTATCGTAAAAGATGACAAGAGCCCGGTAGGAACACGTATTTTTGGACCGGTAGCAAGAGAACTCCGTGAAAAAGATTTCATGAAGATCGTTTCCCTGGCTCCGGAAGTGCTCTAATAGGGAGGCAAACGAATGAGTCAGAAACTGCATGTAAAGACCGGTGACACCGTTGTAGTCATTTCCGGCAAAGATAAAGGCAAGCAGGGCAAAGTCAAAGCTGCTATGCCGAAGGAAGGCCGTGTTGTCGTCGAAGGCGTCAACATGATCAAGAGACACACCAAACCGAGCCAGGCAAACCCGAAGGGCGGCATCATCGAGAAGGAAGCTCCGCTCTATGCTTCCAAAGTCATGATCCTGGATCCGGAAACAAAGAAACCGACCCGCGTCAAGAAAGTTCAGCAGAAAGACGGAACTTACGTCAGAGCAGCTGTCAAGAGCGGCGCTATTATTGACAAAGCCTAAGCGGGAAGGAGGATAACAAGTGTCCAGATTAAACGACTTATACAAAGCGCAGATTAAAAACACCATGCGCGAAAAATTCGGCTACAAGAATGACATGGAAATCCCGAAGCTGGATAAAATCGTCATCAACATCGGTGTAGGCGAAGCAACTGAAAACAGCAAAGCAGTAGACGCTGCAGCATCCGATCTCGCAGCGATCACCGGCCAGCAGCCGATGATCTGCAAAGCTCATAAATCCCTGGCTGCATGGAAGATCCGTGAAGGAATGCCGCTCGGCTGCAAAGTGACCCTTCGTGGTGACAGAATGTATGAATTCCTCGATCGTCTGATCAACATCGCTCTTCCACGCGTACGCGATTTCCGTGGTATCAGCGACCAGAGCTTCGACGGCCGCGGTAACTATGCATTCGGCGTAAAAGAACAGCTGATTTTCCCGGAAGTCGACTATGAAAAGATCGACCGCATCCGTGGCATGGATATCATTGTAGTAACTACGGCTAAGACCGATGAAGAAGCGCGTGAACTTCTCCGTCAGTTCGGCATGCCGTTCAAGAAATAACCAGGAGGACAACATGGCAAAGAAGTCTATGCTGGAACGCGAGAAGAAAAGAGAACTCGCAGTTCTTAAATACGCTGAAAAGCGTCAGGCTCTGAAAGAAGCCGGCGACTGGGAAGCTCTTTCCAAGCTCCCGCGCAACGCTTCCCCAACACGCCTGCACAACCGTTGCAAACTGACTGGCCGTCCCCACGGCTTCATGCGTAAATTCGGAATCTGCCGTAACCAGTTCCGTGATTTGGCTTACCGCGGAGAAATTCCGGGTATTAAAAAAGCCAGCTGGTAAGATTTCGGGAGGAGGATAAATAATGGTAACAACCGATCCGATTGCGGATATGCTTACCCGTATTCGTAATGCGAACGATGCATATCATGATAAAGTAGATATGCCTGCTTCTAAAATGAAGGCTGCTGTGCTGGCTATTTTAAAAGACGAAGGCTTTGTAAAAAGCGTTGAACAGATCGAAGTCGAAGGACATCCGGAACTGCGCGTAGCTCTGAAATACGGCGCAAACCGTGAAAAGGTCATCAAAGGTCTGAAGAGAATTTCCAAACCGGGTCTGCGCGTATATGCAGGCAAAGATGAACTGCCGAAGGTACTCGGCGGACTTGGTATCGCTATTATTTCCACATCCAAGGGCGTTATGACCGACAAAGCAGCTCGTAAAGCTGGTCTTGGCGGCGAAGTTCTTGCGTTTGTCTGGTAATCGTTGGAGGTAAAATATGTCCAGAATTGGCAGAAAACCGATTACGGTACCGGCAGGTGTGGAAGTCAAGATTGACGGCCATACAGTCACCGTAAAAGGTCCGAAAGGCACTCTCACCCGTACAATGAATGAAGAAATCGGAATTCAGATGGAAGGCAACGAAATCCTCGTTACCCGTCCGAACGATGATATCAAAAACCGTTCCCTGCACGGACTCAACCGTACCCTCATCCATAACATGGTAGTAGGTGTTACGGAAGGTTTTGAAAAGAAGCTCGAAATCCAGGGCGTCGGCTACAATGCACAGATGCAGGGCAAGAACCTGAAACTGGCTCTCGGCTTCTCCCATCCGGTTATCGTAACCCCACCGGAAGGCATTACCATTTCCACCCCGTCTTCTGTTGTTATCGTGGTATCTGGCTGCGATAAGGAAAAGGTTGGACAGATCGCTGCAGAAATCCGCGCTTGGCGCCAGCCTGAACCTTACAAAGGCAAAGGTATCCGTTACTCCGGTGAATACGTACGCCGTAAGGCTGGTAAGACCGGCGCAACAAAGTAAGACAGGAGGTAAAGAACTATGCGTAAAAATGCAAGCAGAAATGCGGTCATTCGCCGTCATCTGCGTCTTCGTAAAAAAATCTCCGGTACTGCCGCTTGCCCGCGTCTCAATGTTTTCCGTTCCCTGGCTAACATCTACGCTCAGATCATCGATGATGAAGCTGGCGTAACGCTGGTATCCGCAAATACCTTAGACAAAGAAATTAAAGCTGAATTCCCATACGGCGGCAACGCAGAAGCTGCAAAAGCAGTCGGCGCGCTGGTAGCAAAGAGAGCTCTGGAAAAGGGCATCGAAAACGTCGTATTCGATCGCGGCGGTTACATCTATCACGGCAGAGTCCAGGCTCTGGCTGATGGCGCTCGCGAAGCTGGCTTGAAATTTTAAGGTAAAGGAGAAAACACATGCCAAGATTTGAAAAACAGGAATCCGACTTACAGGAAAACGTTGTTTTCATTAACCGCGTTGCTAAAGTCGTAAAAGGCGGCCGTCGTTTTTCCTTTGCTGCAGTTGTAGTAGTCGGCGATGGCAAAGGCAAAGTAGGCGCAGGCCTCGGCAAAGCTGCTGAAGTTCCGGAAGCTATCCGTAAAGGCGTCGAAGATGCCAAGAAGAATATGATCACCGTTGCTCTGAAGAACGGTACGATTCCTCATCCGATGCTCGGCATCTATGGTGCCGGCAAAGTCATCATGAAACCTGCTGCCGAAGGTACCGGCGTCAAAGCAGGCGGCCCGGTCAGAAGCGTACTCGCTATGGCAGGTATCCGCAACATCCTGACCAAGTCCCTGGGTTCCTCCAATCCGATCAACATGGTAAGAGCTACCATGGACGGTCTCGCTAAACTCGAAAATGTTGAAACTGTTGCAGCACTTCGTGGCAAGTCCGTAGACGAAATTTACAACTAAGGGGGCCCCACATGAAAGTTATCGTTACACTGAAAAAGAGCGTCATCGGCTCCAGACCGGAACATGTCGCTACCATCAAGGCTCTGGGACTCAAAAAGACCCACTCCTCTGTTGAAAAAGAACTTACCCCACAGATCAAGGGCATGATCCACTCTGTCCGTCATCTGGTTGACTGCAAAGAAGCAGAATAAATAAGAAGGAGGTGCACTAATGAAACTTCATGAACTGAAACCAGCTGAAGGTTCCACAAGAGTTCGTCGTCGTGTAGGCAGAGGTCTCGGCAGCGGCATGGGCAAACAGTCCACCCGCGGTGCAAAAGGCCAGAACGCTAGAACCGGCGGCGGCGTACGTCCGGGATTTGAAGGCGGCCAGATGCCTCTGTACCGTCGTCTTCCAAAGCGCGGCTTCAAAAATATTTTCGCTAAAGAATACTCCGAAGTTAATGTTGAACAGCTGAACCGTTTCGAAGACAATGCTGTTGTTGATCCGGTCGCTCTCGTTGAAGCAGGTATTCTGAAGAACGTTCTCGATGGTGTACGTGTTCTGGGAAGCGGTGAACTCTCCAAAGCTCTTACCGTAAGAGCTCAGGGCTTCACCAAAGGCGCTCAGCAGAAAATCGAAGCAGCAGGTGGAAAAGTAGAGGTGATCTAATATGGGGTCTGTGATCGCAAACCTTTTTGCCAACAAAGAACTCAAAGATCGCATCCTCTTCACCTTCATGATGTTCGTCATCTTCCGACTGGGAGTCCATATCCCGGTACCGGGAGTTGACGCTTCTGTCATTGAAAGTCTGTTTACATCCGGAAACCTTTTCGGCTTCCTAGATCTCTTCTCGGGCGGTGCGCTCAGCAAATTCTCTATTTTTGCCATGAGTATCACCCCGTACATCAACTCTTCCATCATTATGCAGCTCCTGACGGCCGTCATTCCTACACTCGAAGAATGGAGAAAGGACGGACAGGAAGGCTTCAAGAAGATCCAGAAGGTCACAAGATACTTCACGATCTTCCTCGCAGCTGTGCAGGCATTCGGAATGACCTATGCCCTGCGCATCAACAATGCCCTTGTCGATAACAGCTGGCTGTATTTTGTATTCGTTGTCGTCGTCCTCACTGCTGGCACCTGCCTCCTCATGTGGATCGGCGAAAAAATTACGGAACACGGGATCGGTAATGGTATTTCCCTCATCATCTTCTGTGGTATCGTAGCCCGCTTCCCGCAGGCTATCACCACGGTGATCGACTATCTGAAGGTCGGTACCATTTCTCCGTTCCAGCTGCTTCTGTTCCTTGTCATTGCTCTCGTCATGATCCTGATGGTCATCGAAGTCAATGAAGGGCAGCGCAGAATTCCTATCCAGTATGCAAAGCGTGTCATTGGACGCAGAATGTATGGCGGACACTCCACCTACCTGCCGCTCAAGGTGAATCAGGCCGGGGTCATTCCGATCATCTTCGCTTCCTCCATTCTCATGCTTCCCGTCACCCTTGCACAGTTCGTTCATATCGGCTGGGTACAGGCTGTCGGCAATTTCTTTGGATGGGGCACCTGGCCAAATACCATCTGCTACGGCTTCCTCATTTTTATCTTCACGTATTTCTATACCGCGATCTCTGTCAACATCAAGGATCTCGCTGATAACATGAAGAAGTATGGCGGCTTTATTCCGGGCATTCGTCCTGGCCAGCCGACCATGATGTATGTAGACAAGGTATTGTCCAGAATCACCCTGACCGGGGCTGTATTCCTTGCCTTTGTGGCGATCCTTCCGAATTTCATCGGAAACATCACAGGCATCCAGGGTGTGTACTTCGGCGGTACCTCTCTTCTCATTATCGTCGGCGTAGCCCTCGATACCATGAGACAGGCACAGTCCTATATGGTCACAAGAAACTATCAGGGCTTTATCAAATAAAGCCTTTTTCCTAAAGGAGTAAGGGATATGTATATCTTATTGATGGGACCTCCAGGTGCAGGCAAAGGCACTCAGGCAGAAAGACTCATTCGCGATTACGGCATCCCCCAGATTTCCACCGGCGACATGTTCCGTGCAGCCGTGAAATCAGGAACTGCTCTTGGTAAGGAAGCAAAAAGCTACATGGACAAGGGCGACCTTGTACCGGACAGCGTAACTGTTGGTATCGTCAAGGAAAGACTCGCTCAGGAAGACTGCCAGAAGGGCTGGATTCTTGACGGCTTCCCGCGTACCACGGCACAGGCATCTGCACTCGATGCCATTCTCCATGAACTCGGAATCCAGCTCACCGCCGTCATCGGCATCAAAGCCAACAGAGATGACCTGGTGAAGAGAGTCAGCGGCAGACTGGTGTGCAGAAAATGCGGTGCTTCCTTCCATAAACTTTTCCGTCAGCCAAAGGTCGAAGGCGTATGCGACAACTGCGGCGGCGAACTGTATCAGCGTGCTGATGACAATGAGAAGACAGTGGGAGAAAGACTCAATGTCTATGACAAGTCCACAAAACCACTGATCGACTACTACAAGGTCAGCGGCCGCTACTATGAAATCAACGGAGATCAGAGCATGGATCAGGTATATGCCGACATCCAGGATGCTTTGAAGAAGGCTTCCAAATGATCACCGTCTATACACCTGAAGAGGTAGAGAAAATTTCCGCAGCTGGGAGACTGACTGCGGATACTCTCTCTATGCTCGAAAAAGCCGTAAAGCCGGGGATGAGTACCTATGAACTCGATGAACTGGCTGAAAAATTTATCCGAGACAGAGGCGGGATCCCAGCCTGCAAAGGCTATGAAGGCTTCCCTGCCACCATCTGTGCCTCTGTTAACGATACTGTTGTCCACGGAATCCCTTCGAGAAGAAAAATTCTTAAAAAAGGTGATATCATTTCTATTGATCTTGTGGTACAATTAAATGGTTACATGGGTGACTCCTGTATCACTGTTCCGGTAGGACATACAAACAAGAAAAACCTCCAGCTGATTTCCGCCACCGAAGGTGCACTCTTTGCTGGCATCAAGCAGGCCGTAATAGGCAATACCGTAGGCGACATCGGTCACGCTGTCGAAAGCTACGTGAAGCCCTATGGCTATGGAGTACTTCGTGAATATGTAGGTCACGGCATCGGAATCGGTATGCATGAAGATCCGGAAGTTCCAAACTACGGTACACCAGGACATGGACCACGTCTGGAAGAAGGCATGTGCATCTGTATTGAACCCATGATCACCATGGGCAGTCCGGACATCATCTCCCTTCGTGATGGATGGGGCGTCGTGACAGCAGACGGTAAACCGTCGGCTCATATCGAACACACCATTACCATTACCAAAGATGGTCCAAAAATTCTGACGCTGCGCCATTGATTCCATTGTTACAGGCGGTCAGCATATGATAAGCCAAAGGAGGCTCTCATGAGCAAGGCAGACGTTATTGAAGTCGAAGGCAAAGTAGTAGAAAAACTTCCAAACGCCATGTTCCGTGTCAAATTGGAAAACGGCGGACATATTGTGCTGGCTACGATTTCCGGCAAAATGCGTATGAATTTCATCCGCATCCTGCCAGGAGATAAAGTAACAGTAGAATTGACGCCCTACGATTTAGAGCACGGCAGGATTACCTATCGTTACAAGTAAGCAAGGAGGAACCAAGATGAAGGTCAGACCGTCCGTCAAAAAGATGTGCGACAAGTGCAAGATCATCAAACGCAAAGGCCGTGTAATGGTCATTTGTGAAAATCCGAAACATAAGCAGAGACAAGGTTAATTAAAAGGAGGTTAAAGAGTAGATGGCACGTATAGCTGGTGTAGACTTACCAAGAGATAAGCGCGTTGAGATCGGCTTAACTTATATTTATGGAATTGGCCCCACTCTTTCCAAAGAAATTTTAAGCAAAGCAGGAATTGATGCTGACATCCGCGTCAGAGATCTTTCTGAAGATGATGTAGCAAAGATCCGCGGCGTACTCGCTGATTATAAAGTCGAAGGTGACCTTCGTAGAGAAGAATCCCTCAACATTAAACGTCTGGTAGAAATCGGTTCTTACAGAGGCAGACGTCATCGTGCAGGACTCCCGACCCGTGGACAGCGCACAAAGACCAATGCTCGTACCCGTAAAGGTCCGAAGAAGACCATCGCAGGCAAAAAGACTGCGACTAAGAAATAATGTTGAAGGAGGGATAACATGGCTACGGTAAAAAGCAAAGCTAAAAGAAAAGAAAGAAAACATGTAGAATCCGGTGCAGCTCATATTCGTTCTACTTTCAACAACACGATCGTAACGATTACTGATTCCAACGGCAATACCATCGCTTGGGCATCCGCTGGCGGACTCGGATTCAAAGGCTCTCGTAAGAGCACACCATTCGCAGCACAGATGGCAGCTGAACAGGCTGCTAAGGTTGCAATCGATCAGGGAATGCGTTCCGCTGACGTTTTCGTCAAAGGACCGGGCGCAGGCCGTGAAGCTGCTATTCGTGCACTGCAGGCAGCAGGCATCGAAGTCAGCAGCATTAAGGACGTCACCCCAATTCCGCACAATGGCTGCCGTCCTCCGAAACGCAGAAGAGTATAAGGATTACCCCTTTGCGTATCATTTTGGCGCTGCAAGGCGCAGAAGGAGGACTTTCGGATGATCGAAAATACAAGCTTCACAATTAAGACTGTGGAACTCAGCGATGATAAGCGTCATGGCAAGTTCGAGTGTGAACCGCTCGAAAGAGGCTATGGCATTACTCTGGGAAACAGTTTAAGACGCGTGTTGCTTTCATCTTTAGACGGTGTGGCTATTACGTCTATCAAAATCGACGGCGTGCTTCATGAATTTTCCACTATCAACGGCGTCAAAGAAGATGTAACCGATATGATCCTGAACCTGAAGAAGATCCGCTTCATCGCACACGAAGAAGCCGTCTTCCCGATGACAGTTCGTATCGATATCACTGAAGAAGGTATTTTCCATGCTGGCGACATGAAGTTACCGGCAGAAATTGATGTTCTCAACAAGGATCTCGTCATTTGCACACTGGATTCCGATGCTCATCTGGGCATGGAAATGACCATCAATCGTGGACATGGCTATGTTCCTTTCACCAAGAACAAAAGAGAGGAAGACGTCATCGGCGTCATTCCGATCGACTCCATTTATTCTCCTGTCATTAAATGCAACTACAACGTCAGCGATACCCGCGTAGGAAATGAAATGGACTACGACAAGCTGACTCTTGAACTGGATACGGATGGATCCGTCAATGCAGACGATGCTGTCGCAACGGCTGCCGACATCCTGATCAGCTGCTTCACGAATTTCCTGAACATCGGAGACGCACAGGACAATAGAGTCCCGGCTGTTTCTGATGAAGCACAGGACACTGATGTCAGCGTAGAGGGAAGCGAGATCGATAAGATCCGCGAGCTCCCGATCGATGATCTTGAGCTGTCCGTTCGTGCATTCAACTGCCTGAAGAGAGCCGAGATCAATACCATCGGCGAACTGATGGATAAGACAGAAGATGAATTGACTCGTGTACGCAACCTTGGTAAAAAATCGGTAGATGAAATTAAAGAAAAACTGACAAACTTCAAAGGCCTCGGAATTGGCCTGAAGGATGGAAACGCCAAGGATTGATAGTTTTATAGGAGGAAAGAAATGGCACGTAGTAGACTCAGAAGAATCAGCGGTGCTCGCAAGGCTCTGCTGCGCAGTCTCGTAACTTCTCTTTTCCAGTATGGCCGCATCACCACCACGGAAGCTAAGGCCAAAGAACTTCGCCACGTCGCAGACAAGATGATCACCCTCGCTAAGAGAGGCGATCTGCATGCTCGTCGTCAGGCTGAAGCTTACATCATGGATAAAGCTGTTACAAAGAAACTGTTTGACGAAATCGCTAAGAATTATACCGAACGCAATGGCGGCTATACCCGCATTGTCAAGGTAGAAGCTCGTCTCGGCGACAACGCTCCTCAGGTCATCATTGCCCTGGTGGACTAATACGAAATGAAAAAGAGGCTGCTCTCCGGAGCGGCTTCTTTTTTATTTCTTTCCTGCCGGCAAGAAGGTATAATAGGTACAGTGAAAATTTTTAGAAAACAGGTGAGGGCTATGGCAATGAATTTTGATATTCCGGATATCTCTGAGACAGCGGGTAAAGCCGTGACAGGGGGAAAGAAGAGAAAGACGAGAAAGATCGGCGCACTCCGGCTCGGAGACTCGCTTAGGATGATCTCAAATCACTTCACATGCACCGAGGAGAGTCGGGACGAAGACAAGAATATTGTGTTCTATTCTCTCTCGGACGGAGAAGAGAAGGCATCCTTCTACGGGGAAGAGATCTCCCTCACGGGCGTCTGCATTTACCGTAAGAAGACCGCAGCGATCTACGCAGAGCTGCGGACGGAGAAGAGAGCGGCGCTGATAGAGGCACTCACGAAGGAAGCGGGCGAAGCGCAGGCATCAAGCGCGATGGATATTTTCGCAGATACCGTGACCTCGATCTTTGTGACACGCCCGGCGAAGGGCGACAAGAGTTTCACGATCGCTCTCATGGACAGCGAGGCAGCGAAAGCGCTTTCTGATCAGGCGGCTGTCGAAGCGGAAGAAAAGAAACAGGCAAAGGGACCTTTGGGACGACTGTTTTCCACGTTCTTTGATCCCGTGGGTCGTATCAGTCGCAGATCCTATATTCCCAAGATGCTGACCGTCGGCATTCCGGCTGTCTTCATGTTCGCCTTCACCTGCTTCAAGCCTGAGCTTTTTGTGGGAGATGCGAATGTATACATCATGACGTTTCTGATCCTGGGGACGCTCTGCTTCATTTCCCTCATCAGCCTTGCGATGCGGCGTATGTCGGACTTGGGGCTTTCTCATATCTATTACTGGATCTTCTTCGCGATCCTTTTTGCTATCAATCAGCTCGGAGGAGAGTATCTGGGCTCGCAGCTCACAGCTACACGGACGATCGCAGTGATCTTCATGGCAGCGGTGATCCTGCTTGCGTTCTTCCCTGGGCAGAATAAGAAAAATAAATATGGTCCGGTTCCGAAGGACTAGGGAAACGCTGATTCAATCGCAGAGTCAGATTCTACAAGAATTTTTATACATAGCTTCGTCATAG
>CAVBQN010000038.1:0-17051 GCA_963597545.1 Fusicatenibacter saccharivorans | reverse complement strand
CCTTCCAAAGGAAGGAGGGAGAAAAGCGGAGTGCGTTGACTGGTAACTAGGGCTCAGGGCTCTCGTGGCGGCTTCGCCGCCTTTTTTTAGAAGATGGGATTCTCGTATCGCAGCCTTCCCCTCTAGGGGAAGGTGCCCCGCAGGGGCGGATAGGGTGACTATGGCATGAAAGACAGCTGGGATAAGGTTTCCCGGTCACTCCTATGAGAGCTGCAAGTCCCCCGCGGCAGATGGAACGCGAAAATGAGATGATCGTTATTTCACAGTCCCCTTTTTATTTGCTCCAGTCATGATTGTAAATATCCCAGTTCTTCTGCTGCTTCAGATAGCGGATGCTGGCATCGATATCCGCAAGGAGTTTGTCCTTATCCCGGGGCAGTGTCGCCGCGAGGCGGATATAGTTCGATACATGATTACTGCGGAAGACCATAGGATCGGTATCTGGCAGCTCGAGATGCTCGATGATGACCTTCAGCTCCTCCATGAGGCCATAAGGGGGAAGCGGAGTGAATTCACCGCGCTCAAACTGTGCTTTGAGCTCGCTGCCGCGGTACAGCATGAGAGAAAGCGCAGAGAGGTATGTCGGCTTGATCTCGTTGATGGCATGTGCCGTCGCGAGTGCATGCCGCATGCTCCCTGGCGCGCCCGCGATGCCGAGGATGATCATGATGGAGAGATCCATCCCCGCGGCGCGTACACGCTTTCCGACTTCGATCGACTGCTCGCCGGTGACGCCCTTGCGGATGTCTTTCAGCGTCTTCGAGTCTCCGCTTTCCATGCCATAGTAGAGCATGGTGAGACCGGCTTCCTTGAGCTGCTTGAGCTCATCGAGTGATTTCCGGAGGATGTCGCCCGGTGCTGCATACGAGGAGACGCGCGTGAGATTCGGGAAATATTTGCGGAGCGTCTCCAGTATGCGGAGCAGCCGCTCGGTCGGAAGCACGAGCGCATCGCCGTCGGCAAGAAAAACGCGGCGCACGCCATCCCGATCGACGGAGTACGCCATCGCGATCTGGCGCATGATCTCATCGTCAGAGAGCTTTTCAAATCGCACGCCGCGATACATGTTGCAGTACGTGCAGCTGTTGTGTGCGCACCCGCGGGTGACACGGAGGATGAAGCTGTCCGATTCACTCGGCGGGCGGAAGACGGGGGTGTCCCAGTTGTCAAAAAATAAACCTGACATAGAGTTGTTCCTTTCTTTTTGTTCATGAATGGTCTACGAAAAATTTTTATCGAATAAACACATAGTATTTTTTCTATGTGAATATTGTACATGATACGTTTGCGAAATGCAAGACGCATAGAAAAGTTTTTATATGTGATATAATGGGGGAGTTAGCAGCTAGGGACTGGTGACTAGACTAAAAGACTAGGGGACTGGGAGACTTCAGACACTCATATCGTCATTTCGAGCGTCAGCAACGCTCGGGTGCTTATGTGAGCGCCACTATGTTTGCTGACGCATTTCCCATTTGGTTCAACCGTCTTTTATGCCGCAGGTACCCTATCCGCCCCTTCGGGGCACCTTCCCCTTGAGGGGAAGGCGGAATCGGAGCGGCAAAGCCGCCTCCTCAAGTTTGAAAGCAGGGATTAGGGGCGCGGGGTGACTAGTGACTTAAATACCATTTTCAGGCATCGCCCCATTTATACATCGCGGCGCTTCCATATTTTTATGCGCCGCACCACCACTCCTCACTCCTAATTCCTCACTCCTCACTTCTCACTCAAGGGAAAATTTTCATGTCATCATGGAGCGGCACGCCTCACGGGCTCACCCTGAACCTGACGGCATACTTTCATAGCAAAGGACATCCTTATGATCATAGAAACGGCGCATGCCAAAATCAATTTCACACTTTCCGTCGGAAGCAAGCGTGCTGACGGGTATCACTCCATCGACAGTCTCATGCACAGCATTTCTCTCTCGGACCGCATCACACTGACGAAGGCAGAGGCGATCACGCTCTCCGTCACGGAGGGCGTGGCTCCGCTGGGGCGGGAGAATCTCATGGTGCGCGCCGCGGAGCGTTTCTTCGAAGAGACCGGTCTTTCCGGCGGCGTCTCCATGACGCTGGCGAAGCGGATCCCCTCTGAGGCGGGGATGGGCGGCGGCTCGTCCGATGCGGCTGCGGTGCTGCGTGGATTGGCACGGCTCTATGAGACGGATCTTTCTCTGGCGACGCTCGCCCGCTGGGGGGCATCGCTCGGCGCGGATATCCCCTTCTGTGTGGTGGCGGGGGCCGCGCGCTGTCAGGGCATCGGCGAGAAGCTGACACCGCTCACACCATGGGCGCATCTGCCGCTCGTCATCCTGCGTCCGCCGGTCTCGGTCTCGACGGGGAAGGCGTACCAGCTTCTCGATCACATGGGGAAGCGTCCTCCGGATACGACGCCCCTTGCCATCGAAGCGCTCAGCGGCAGAGATAAGGGCGCACTGGCGCGCGCTCTCTCGAATGATTTCGAGGCGGGGCTGTTTCCTGTGGAGCCGATCCTTTGGGAAACGTCTGCGTATCTCAAAACACTGGGCCGGCCTGCTCTCATGACCGGTTCAGGCTCCGCTTTCTTCGTGCTGGCGAAGGATACGAAGGAACAGGCTGTGCTGGCCGGTCGGATCCGCGCCGAGCAGCCGTCATGGTTTGTGGAGATGGCGGAGACCGTCGGAAGGGACGGGGAGGCTTAGCGATTTTTCATTCGTATGCGCCGTACCTTGCTCTTCACTCTTACACAAAGTTTTTTTAGAAGGAGGATCCTGATGCACGATATCATTGCCGGAAGGCGGAGCGTCCGCTTTTTCAAGAAAGACCCGATCGCAGAGAGTGATATGAAGGAGATCCTTCGCGCGGGGCAGTGGGCGCCCTCGCCGAAGAACCGACAGCCTTGGAAATTCATCGTCGTGAAGGGCATGAGCCGGGATATGATGATCCGACTGATGGAGAAGGGCATCGAGCGTTCCGAAGCCGGAGAGGGCGTCCTTCCGGGAGACAGAGGGCTCATCGCCAATGCACGCTTCACGATGGAGTGCATGAAAAAAGCACCGGTGACGGTGCTGGTGGTGAATCCGACGGGGCGCTCGGTGTATGAGGACTGGAGTGCTGCCGAGAAGATCCATGAGATGAGCGATGTGCAGGCCATCGGGGCCGCGGCGGAGAATATGGCTCTCGAAGCTGCGGCGCGCGGCATCGGAAGCCTCTGGGTGGGCAATGTATTCTTCGCCTATGATGAGCTTACGGAATGGATCGGCAAAGGCGAGATGATCCTCGCCATGTCCTTCGGCTATGCGGAAAAGGAAGGCTATCCGCTGCCGAGGAAAAAGGAGACGGACGTGATCGAGGTGAGGGATTGAAGGGGGCAGGGTGAGCCCAAGGGGCGGCTCGCCCCTTGATTGGGGATGAAAGCCCCGTTTGAATGAGAAATTAGAAATGAGAAATGCGAAATGGTGGTGCGGCGCATAAAAATATGGAAGCGCCGCGAAGTATAGATCGTGGCGCTTCCATGAGCTGGCATTTCAGTCACTCACCAGTCACTCCTATGATACGAGTAGGCCCTTGGAGAAGGGCCGCGCCAAAGGCGCAGGATAGAGTGCCTCGGAGAGGCACAACTCTATGCAGCGGTAAGAAAGAGGATGTGAGACGATCCATCTTTCTTGCGTGTCATGAGGGCCGAAGCGGAGGGATCCTTCTTGCAGACCGGTAAACCGTGGGTGAGAGAAAGACGAAAAAGGAAGCACCAAGGTGTCGTTTGCGTGCGAGCGCATGCATGCAAATTGCGGCAGTGCAATAAAGATCCCTCGGCTTCGCTCGGGATGACGATACGGGGGAGCGTATGGGCTCAAATGGGTGGCGCGCCGTCTTTTTTATTGGGCGATGCCCAAAAGTGGCTTTCAGTCACCAGTCACTCCTACTCCCTTTTCAAGTACACTTCCTTCATGACATACATATATCCGCCATTGGCGAAGGTGACCTTCTCGGCTTTGATCTCACTGGTCTCTTTATCGGTGAAATGGATCTTCGACAGTTCACCGGCGAGGTCGAGGTAGGTCCAGTAAGCGCCGCCGTTTTCGATCTCAAACAGGACGAAAAGGTAAGGAGTGAGGCTTGAGAGCTGGCTCTTTCCTGTAGAAATCGCTTTCACAATTTCATCATGATTGAGTGACACACCGCCCGAAAGGGCGGTGCTTTCGATTTGGCCCATCTGATGGGTGAATTCCTTCGGTACGGTGACGATGCTGAAGTAGCGGACGGGAAAGGTGTGAATGGTGGACATGATAGCTCCTTTGATACGATGAGGAATGGGAAATGGCACAGCGGCGCAGCATGGATCAAAGCGCCGCGGGATCTTGAGGGATACGAGCTTGGCACATATTTCTCTCTGCCGATCGCGTGGGCAGCGGATCTTTGCTTCTCACCATCCGCTTCGTTTCCAGAAGGAGGGGATGAAGATGCACATCAGAGTGATGGATTCGAGGCGGCCGAAGAGCATGGAGAGGCAGACGACCATCTTGGAGAGGGTGGGGAGTGCGGCGTAGGTCTGTGTCGCGCCGAATTGGCCGAATGCAGGGCCGACGCTGCCCATGGTGGAGAAGGAGACGCCGAGAGCGTCCAGAAAGGCGAGCCCGTCAAACATCATGATCGCAGCCCACAGGAAGGCGAGCATGATGTAGAGAAAGAAGAAGCAGAGCACGCGGTAAAGGATGTCGGACGAGTAGCGGTTTTCTCCGGCGGAGACGGCCTGAACGGCACGGGGGTGGAGGTGGAGCTTCAGCAGGGAAAAGATGCTTTTCCCGAGAAGGATGAAGCGGATGACTTTCATCCCGCCGGCGGTGGAGCCGCCGCAGCCGCCGACAAGGATCAGAAGGAGGAGGAGGAAGCGGCAGAAGTCGGGCCACCGGTCAAAGTCAGCGGCGACAAAGCCGGTGGTGGAGGAGATCGATGCGGCGTGAAAGAAGGTCTCTCTCAGCGCTGGCAGGAGGGAGGCGCCGCCCTGCAGGACGAGGGAGAGCGTCATGAGGACGGTGGCGATGGCGACGATGGATAGGTAGGTGCGGAATTCCGTGTCCTTCCAGATGACGGAGACGCCGCGTTTCCATGCTTCGACATAGATGCCGAAGTTCGCGGAGGAAATGATCATGAAGAAAGCGATGACCATTTCCAGCCGCGCGTCGTGGTAGTAGGCGATGCTTTCATTTCTTGTCGAGAAGCCGCCGGTCGCAATGGTGGAGAAGGCGTGATTCAGTGCGTCCAAGGGAGAAAGGCCGCAGAGAAGGTAGGAAAGGAAGCAAACGGAGGTGAAGACGGCGTACACGGCAAAGAGGGCGCGTGCTGTCTCGCGGATGCGGGGAAGCGCTTTCGATGAGGTGGGGCCGGTGCTTTCTGTCTGCATCATACGCACGGTGCCGCGCCCGGCTTGCGGGAAGAGGGCGACAAAGAAGACGATGATGCCAAGGCCGCCCAGCCAGTGGGTGAGCGAACGGAAGAAGAGAAGGCTCGCAGGGACGCAGGTGAGGTCGGTAAATACGGTCGCGCCTGTCCCGGTGAGGCCTGAGATGCTCTCGACCAGGCTGTCCAAGGGAGAGAGGCTCTCGCTCACCCAGTAGGGGAGCGCATAGAGCAGGGATACGGCGATCCAGGAGAGCGCGGTGATAGCGGTCCCTTCCCGCGGCGTCAGGCTGCTTTCGATCGCCGCCCCTTTTCTTTTCAGAAATAGCGAGAGCGCTGCGGAAAGAAGCATCGGCACGAGAAAGGGAAGGATCGGCCCCCGCTCATAGAGCGAGAGCAGGAGCGGCAGCAGCAATGCCGCTCCGCTGGCCGCAAGGACGCGGGACAGCATAGAGTAGATGATTTGTATATTCATGATTTTGGGGGTTTAAGGGTTCAAGGTTCAAAGGGTTCAGGGTTTAAGGGTTCAGGGTTCAGGGTTGTGGTGGCGGCTTCGCCGCGGAGTTTTAGCATATAGGATATTCTCGTATCGTAGCCTTCCCCTCGAGGGGAAGGTGCCCCGAAGGGGCGGATAGGGCAGGGGCGGTATGAAAGACAGATGAGGAAAGCGGAGAAGTGCGCGGCACATGTGGAGAAAGCGTGAGTCCCTCGCCGCGAATGACAAAGATTTCTCGCTTCTCTCGAAATGAGGATACGGGAGTCTGATGTCTCCTAGTCACCCTGCGCCCCTAATCCCTAGCCACTCATCCCTACAGGTTTAGCGGGTTCAAAGGGTTCAGTAGGTTCAACGGGGGAAGGGTGCGGCTTCGCCGCCATGTTAGATGATGGTATTCTCGTATCGCAGCCTTCCCCTCGAGGGGAAGGTGCCCCGAAGGGGCGGATAGGGCACCGGCGGTATGAAAGACAGATGAGAAAAGCGGAGAAGTGCGCGGCACATGTGGGGAAGCGTGAGTTCCTCGCCGCGAATGACAGAGATTTCTCGCTTTGCTCGAAATGATCGTGCGAGAGAGTCTGGCGTCTCCTAGTCACTGTTTCTAAAGTACCGCAGCACCTGATCGGTGTGATCGGCTTGGATGATGAGGATCGCGCGGTCACCCGCGGAGAGGACGGTGCGTCCATCCGGGATGAGGATCTCTTCGCCGCGGACGAGTGCGCCGACGAGGCATTCCTTGGGGAGACGCGCTTCCATGAGTGAGCGGCCGCAGGCGGGAGCGCCTGTCTGCAGGATGACCTCGGCGGCCTGGACGCGGGCGCCCTCGAGGTAGGAGATCGAGACGACGCTGCCCTTTCGGATGTAGCTCAGGACTTCACCGGCAGCGAGGATGTGGGTGGAGAGTGCGATGTCGATGCCGACCTGCTGCATGAGGAGGGCATACTCGCTCCTTATGACGCGCACGATGGTCTGCCGCGCGCCGAGATGCTTGGCGAGGAGCGCCATCATCATATTCAGCCGTTCGTCCTTGGTGAGACAGATGACGGTGTCTGCCTCGCCGATGCCCTCGGCGGTGAGGAGATCCATGTCTGTGCCGTCACCGGCAAGGACCAGACCCTTCCGGAGCTTTTGCGCCATGGCCTCACAGCGCTTCCTGTCCTTGTCGATGACCTTGACAGAGAGCCCCTGCGCCTCGAGCATGGGGGCGAGTGCCTGCCCGATGCGGCCCGCGCCGATGATGACGACCTTCTTCGCCTTTCGCTGCACGCGAAGGTTCGCACGGGATTCCATTTCGGAAAGGGAGGCCGGTGTCCCGAGGAAATATACATTGTCCATCGGGAGCAGGCAGTCGTCGCCGTGCGGGATCAGGATGTCATGGTCCCGCTGCACCATGGCGATCAGAAGCGAAGGCGGGAGGGAGAGAGCATGAAGCGGGATATGGATCAGCGGTGAAGTGGTGGAGAGCTTTGTCTCGAGCAGGCGCACCCGCCCGCCGGCAAAGTCCTCGATGTTCAGCGCGTGCGGTGTCCGGAGCAGCTGGAAAATTTCACGCGCCGTGATGAGCTCCGGCGAGAGGATGAGGTCGATGTCGAAATTTTCATGCAGGTAGGACGCCGGCTCGGATAAATACTTCATCTCGCGGATGCGCGCGATGGTGTGAGGGATGCCGTTCTGCCTCGCAAGGATGGAGGCAATGATATTGCTTTCGTCAGAGGCTGTCGCGGCGACCAGGAAATCACTCTTCCGGATGTCGGGGTCCCGCATGAGAGACGGACTTGTGCCGTCGGCATGGATGGTCAGGATGTCGAGCTCATCTCGGATGGATTCGAGAATGGCTTCGTTCTCATCGACCAAGATCACGTCATAAGATTCATTCGCGAGCAGCTTCGCGATGGTCAGCCCGAGGTGGCTGGCTCCGATGATGGTAATACGCATGGGAAATCCTTCTTAAAATGAGGAATAAGAAATTGGGAATGGTGGTGGCGGCTTCGCCGAGATCCTTCGGCTCAGGTCGCAGCTGTTTTGGCATTCGTTATCTCACATACGGCGTTTCTTGCCGCTCAGGATGACGAAACGGGGCGATGCCCGAAGGCTTCTTGATAGCAGGTTTCCTCGTATCGTCAGCCTTCCCCTCAAGGGGAAGGTGCCCCGAAGGGGCGGATAGGGCAGCGGCGGTATGAAAGACAGATGAGGAACGCGGAAAGGCGTGCGGGATATGATGTTTTCTAGTCGCCGATCACTCGAGGTTACTCATCCCTGCTTTCAAACTTCTCCCCAGTCACCCTATTTCCAAAGCTTCACCACGTCGATGACGGGCTCTTCGTAGGGATGGGCTTCACGGATCGCGGCAAGGACAGCAGAGAGGTGGGCATCATCGACGCGGCACTGGAGAATGTATTCATCCGTTTCCGTCGTTTCTCCGACGGCGCCGTCGTAAGGGTGTGCGCCGGGCAGGCTGGTCCAGGAGGAGTGCACCTGCCACCACGACATGCAGCCTGCATAATTTCCGATCCGTCCGCCGCCGGCTTTGGTAATGACTTCGCGGATGGTATCGACAGATTCTAAGGGGATATAGACTTGGATTTTGTACATAGTAAGATCTTCTTTCATAAAAAGGTTCAGCAGGTTCTGAAGGTTCTGAAGGTTCAGCAGGGGGCGGCGCATCATTATCATAAAGCGCCGTAGAGTTTTAAGTTGAAACGTCAGAACCTGTTAATGATTTCGTCCCCATTGTACGCGGCGCGATGGGGAATGGCAAGAGTGGACTTCACAAAAATGTAGGAAAAAACGTATAATAAGGGTAAGTGCAACGAAGGAGGAAAAACCATGCCCAAGAACACACCCATGCGAAGAAAAGACCGAAAGGTGACGGACGAAGATGCCATCCGTTTCATCCTGATGAATCAGGAAGTCCTCCATCTCGGACTTTCTGACAGCGATCGGATCTACGTGGTGCCGGTGAATTATGCCTTCACCTATGAGGACGGGCATCTGGCACTCTATTTCCATGGCGCCAAAGCAGGGCTGAAGTACGATATCCTGCAAGAAAAGCCGGACGTCGGCTTCTGCATCGACGGTGATCAGATGGTGATCCCCGATGAAAAAGACGCGGGCCGCTTCACCACACACTACAAGTCCGTCATCGGAAGCGGGCGTGTATCCATGATCCAAGAAAGGGAAGCGGCGAAGAAGGCACTCACTCTTTTTATGAAACACTACTCGCCGCGGGACTGGGATATCAGCGATGCCATGGCTGAAAGGGCGGCGATCTTCCGTCTGGACGCAGAAGAATTTCAAGTGAAGGTCAATCGATAAATGGTCGGCGTCATCACCTAAAGGAGAAACCATGCACAACTGGAAAGATCGCTATGAAGCCAAACTCACCAAGCCTTGGGTGAAAAAATATTTTTCTTATCGGGGACGTTTGAACAGGAAGCCGTACATTCTGCGCAGCTTGGTATTGTCCCTGATTTTTAATCTTTTTTTGCCTTTGGTAATCGAAATGTTAGCTCGTGCTTTGCCGAGTGGAGGAATCGTTTTCAATATCTTTTCCGCCGTCTTGGGACTTGTGTACCAAGTGGCATCCTTTTCCCTCATTGCCCGCCGCCTGCATGACATCGATAATGGTGCGGAGAGTTTCATTAAACTCAGCCTCGGCGTCGGGATTGGGATATTCGTCATCGGACTTGTCTGTCTGCTGCTGTCTCTCCTGCCGATCCCGTTCATTCGTGTAATCATGGGAGGCATTATCACCTTCGTGATTGGTGCCGGCTGGATCTTCGGCCTTTATATTTTATTTGTCCTCATCTGCCTCCTTTTCCGAAAAGGCACAACCGGCCCGAATCGTTTCGGCGAAGACCCGCTTCAGCATGTGGGAGTCACGCCTAATCCCTAATCCCTAATCCCTAATCCCTAGTTACCAGTCCCTCACAAAAGGAGCCCATCATGAATCTATCAGAACAAATCACAAAGAATAATCTGTATAAAACCTTCGAGCCCTACATCGACCCCGCCGTCACGATGAAGGAGCGTCTCGATGGCCATGTACGCCTCAGCGCACATGCGAGTGAAGAAGCAAAACAGGCGCTCGCCAAGTGGAAGGCCATCAAGCTGAAGGAACGGCTGTTTTAAGAAAAACCATGGAAAAGGAGAACTATCATGGACACCCATCTCGATCCGACATCCATCGCCCTCTTGAATCTGCTCACGGAGAAGCAGAAGGACTATGCGCTGACCCTGTATGCGAACCGTGAGAAGAAGGTATCGACCGCTTACATCCTATGGGTGGTCTTTGGCGTGTACTATTTCTACCTCGGACATCCAGTGAAGAATATCCTTCTCTGAATCCTCTGCGGCTGCTTCATCGGCATTATCTGGTGGATCATCGACCTTTTCCGCATCTCCGGCATGGTGAAGCGGAAGAATCAGGAGATTCTGAAGATCTGTATCGCGGAAGCCCAGCAGCTCTACCCGAGCCCCGTGCCGCCCGTGCATTTTGAAAAGTAGATCACATCGCAAAAGGCCGCCCTGCTTGCAGGGCGGCCTTTTGCGGTCAATCACGATGTCAACTGTAGTATAGCACGTTCTTTGGCTGGTGACTAGAGACTAGTGCCTAGTGACTGAAATGCCACCTTTGGGCATTGCCTTATTTATACTCCGCGGCGTTTCCATATTTTTATGCGCCGCACCACCATTTCTCATTTCTCGTTTCTAATTTCTCATTTAAGTGAGGATTTCATTTCCAATCAAAGGGACAGCACGTCCCCGGGATTAACTCTTTCCCCTCATTTCTCACTGTTCATTCGAGATATGCATCTTATCGAAGGCGAGGAAGGCGAGCGAAGTGATGATCGCTACGACGGTCGCGAGGCCCATGCCCTTCAGCTGCACCGGCCCAAGGACGATGGTCGCACCGGAGAGACCGGAGATCATCGTGACTGCGGTCAGGATCAGATTTCTGGACTTCGTATAGTCCACATGCTTTTCGATCAGCATGCGGATACCGGAAGCTGCAATGAAGCCGAAGAGGAGGATGCAGACGCCGCCCATGACCGGAGTCGGGATGCCGTGGATGAGCGCGGCGATCTTTCCGATGAAGGAGAAGAGGATGGCAAAGCAGGCAGCACCGCCGATGACCCAGGTGCTGTAGACGCCCGTCATCGCCATGACGCCCATGTTTTCACCATACGTGGTATTCGGCGTAGAGCCGACGAAGCCGGAGATCATATTCGACAGGCCGTCTGCAAAGAGCGAGCGGTGAAGTCCCGGGTCTTTGATGAGGTCGCGTCCGACGATATCGCTCGTGACGAAGAGATGGCCGATATGTTCGGCGAGGACCACGAAGAGCGCCGGAAGGATCATCATGATGGCAGAGAGATTGAAATGCGGCGCATAGAAGGTCGGCAGGGCGAACCATGGCATTTCTTCCACATGCGTGAAGTCTACGACACCCATGAAGATGGAGAGAATGTAGCCGGCGATGACACCGATCAGGATCGGGATGATGGAGATGAATCCGCGCCCAAGAACGGTCGCAAGGATGGTGACGATCAAGGTGAACATGGAGATCGTGATGGAAGTCGCTGCGCTCATGCCCTGCGGCTCACCGATGAAGCCGGACATGGTCATGGCGAGCGGTGCCAGCTCGAGCCCGATGATCGCGACGATCGCGCCCATGGCAGCCGGCGGGAAGAGGACATCGATCCAGCCGACGCCGATCTTCTTCACGAGGAGCGCGATGATCATGAAGCAGAGACCGAAGGCGATGAAGCCGCCCTGGGCATCCGCATACGTCATGCCCGCCGTCGCGGTCACCGCCAGCACCGGCGAGATGAAGGCGAAGGACGAGCCGAGGTAGGCGGGGAGCTTCCATTTGCAGATGGTGAGGTAGAGGAGCGTCCCGATGCCGTTCATGAAGAGGCAGGTCGCGGGGTCTACATTCAAGAGGAAGGGCACCAGCACCGTGGAGCCAAACATGGCGAAGAGGTGCTGCAGCGAGAGGGGGATGGTGGGGAGGAGCGGGAGCCGCTCCTCGACTTCGATGATTCTTTTGCTCATGAGATTCTCCTTTTTAATAGTGACTGGAAAGTGGGGAGATCAGACATCAGGCGGGGGGCTCTTGGCTTCCTGCATTTCGATACCTCCTTGAAGGATCGGAAAGGGTGGAAGCGGGCGCATTGCGAGTCTCGGAAAAAAGGAGGCTTTCGTGAAACGAAAGAGCCTCCTTCCTTTGCCTGACTGTGAATTTTTACCTGTCATATTTTATTCTTTTTGCGAAAGAAAAGCAAGTGGGGCGTGGCGGAATGACCGGGATGTAACCGCATAAAAGAAAAAACGATGAGGCTTTCGTCTCATCGCTTTTCTTTTGCGTGATGCAGTGCTCGCTAATGCTCGCTTCTTAGAACTGGAACTGAAGACCGACTTCGAAGTTGCGGCCGGGCGCGGAGTACCAAGAGCTGCTATATGGATCTTTGCAGGTACCGACATCAGTGTAGAACTGGTCAAAGATGTTGTTCAAACGACCGAATACGGTGATTTCAGGGCGAATCTGATAGTTGGCAGCCAAGTTCCAAACCCAGTAATTGGCATAGTCTCTCATAGCTGGCTTGCTGGCGCTGCCGTAACGATTCATGACACCTCTGCCATAGAGGGCGGCTGTGAGTTTGTCAGATTTATAATTGATACCGATATCCAATGTGCTTTCCGGAAGTTTTCCATCCTGATTGATGTTGAGGGTGTCTTTTGCACGGTTGATGTGGAGATAAGAATAACCGAGGCTGGTGCTCCAGTGTTCATTGAATTGCTTGTTCAAGGAAATATTAAATCCTGTGGAATCTGTTTTTCCCATATTGCTATATTCGCCGGCAAAGATAGTTGGATCGGTCAAGACCCAAGCGATCTGATTCTTTGCATGCTGGCGGAAAATGCTGAAGGAGCTGGAAAGGCTATCATTGAATTTGTGGTTTACGCCCCATTCAAAGGTATAGCCTTCTTCTGGATCAAGATTTGGATTGCCGTAATCAGCGGAATATAGCTGATAGAGGTTTGGCGCTACAAAGAACTGCTTATAGCTGAAATAGTAATTGGTGTTTTCACTCTGCTTGTATCCTAATGTCAAGCTTGGGGAGGTATGACTTCCAAATTCGGAGTTGTGGTCAAAGCGGATCCCCGGAGTGACATTCCATTTATCTGTCAGATCAATTTTATCCTGCAGATAGAAAGCGGTATTGTTGATGTGAATACCATCAGGAACCTGTTCTGTCGAAGCATTATAGAAAGGATCATTGTGGTATTTTGTAATTTCATCTCTATACCAATCCACGCCGCCAGTGATTGTTTGGTTCTCAGTCGTATATGTCAGCTGATCGGAAATGCCGATCGTCTTCATTCCCATCGTCCAGGCCTGTCCGTATCCATTCCCAGATTTGTTGTAGTTATCTTGAAAATCGACTTTTGTACGATAGACAGAGAATTGATTGGATAAGCGGTCGTTGATTTTGGCTTTATACTGGAGATTGATGTAGTCGTTGTCCTTCTTACCTTTATCTGCTTTGGCATCATTACTGCCATAGTCAGGGCGGGTGTAGTCGGATTTATATTTCTCGTAGTTGAACGAAATGTCAGAATCATTGCCAAGGTCATAACCGAGCTTGACTTTGTAGTGCTCAGAATTGAAGTGATTGATGACTTTGCGACCCCAGCCATCTTTATAGTCTCCCATCAGCTCTTTGCCAGCTTCAGCGGTCCAGAAAACCTTGCCTTCTTTGCCTTCGTTATAGATGTTGTAGTTTTCCGCGTCGTTATTACCAAACGATGTTTTTAGAGTAGTACGGACGGCATTGTCCGCAGGCTTCTTAGTGATTACATTGATAACGCCACCTTGTGCATCTGAACCATACAGAGTGGAGGCAGAGCCTTTCAGAATTTCGATGTGATCAATGGAATCCATATTGATCATTTCGCCAAGATTAGCGGCAGTTCCTGTAATGCCGTTGATGTTTCTCCTGACGCCATCAACGAGTACAACAACGTTGGACGAGCCATTGATATAAATGGAGTTTGTCTGGTATACTTGTGCGTTCCCGCCGTGATTGCTGAGGAAAACGCCAGGGACGGCACTAACAGCCTGCGCTACATCGCTATAATGTTTCTGCGCGATCTCATCTGCTGTCACGACTGCTACATCCGCATTGGCGTCGATCTTCTTTTCCGGTGTACGGCTCGCAGTAACGACCACCTCATCTAACGAATAAAAATTCGGGGGGGTGCTTTCTGCCTGCACGCTAAAAGCGCCTGTGGTAAGCACAAGAGCTGCCAAAGACGCTGTCAAAATTTTCTGATTCATTTTACTTCCTCCTTTATCCCGTATGGATGGAAACTTGAAAACAACCTGCGCCATCTGCTTCCGGTATACATCGCACCATCCGCAGCGGATCAGTTGTCTTCATCAAAGAGGGCAGTTCTTCTGGCTCGGCGTCCTCGCCTGTCCTCGTCTTCCCGGTTTCCCAGTGACATCGTGAGGAGGGCTCAGCCTTACAGCGGCGGGACCGTGACGGATTTGCACCGTCTTCTCTTTTCACTTTCAAAGATTTTTTGAAAGACCTTCTTCGATTCAATATAAAAATGCTGTATGTATTATACAGCATTCACGCAGAAAAGGGAAATGAAATTTTAATGTTCATGGGTTCAGGGTTCAGGGTTCAACGGGTTTCGGTAGCGGCTTCGCCGCAAAAAAGGAAGCCAACCCCCGCCTCGCTGCGCTCGGCAGCCCCTTCCAAGGGAAGGGGCTCGCGTGGATGCTCCCTCCTTCCTTTGGAAGGAGGTGCCCCGGAGGGGCGGAGGTTGGATGGGGATAGCGGTATGAAAGAGAGCGGGAAGGAGCGTCTCAAGTCGACAATTTATGAAAACACCCTATCCACCGCTGACGCGGTCCCCCTTCCCCAAGGGGGAAGGCTAAGAGGTGCGGCACTTTGCGCCGATTTTTATAAAGGGCGATGCACGAAGGCTGGAGGATAGAAGTCAGATGTCTGATATCTGATGTCTCCTAGTCTAATCCCTAGCCACTCATCCCCAGTCACGATTTCTTGAATTTCATCGCTTCGCCTTTCGCGAGGGTGTCGCACATTTCGTTGTACTTTGTCCCGACATGCCCTTTGACCCATTCGAAGGTGAGGCGGTGGGGCGTCATGACACGGTCCAGGGCTTTCCAGAGGTCCTGATTGGAGACGGGGGTCTTGGCGGCGGTGAGCCAGCCGTTGCGTTTCCAGTTGTAGAGCCAGCGGTTGGTGATGGCTTTCTGCAGGTACTTGCTGTCGGTGTGGAAGGTGATGGTGCGGCGGATGCCGTCATCCAGGAGCTTCAGTGCTTCGTAGGCGGCGCGGAGCTCCATGCGGTTGTTCGTAGAGGCGGGCTCGCCGCCGGAGAGGGTGAGGAGCTCGCTGCCCTCGGCAGTGAGGAAGACGGCGGCAAATCCGCCGGGCCCATTGGGGTTCACGAGGCAGGAGCCGTCGGTATAGATGATGAGTGTCTCGGGAAGGATGATGCGCTCGGTCTTGCCGTCGTAGGAGATGCAGCTGATGTCCATGGGTTCGGCGTAGGCGGGGTATTTCTTCTCGAGTGTTTCGATCGTTGGTGCGGGCTTTCTGGGGATGGCCGCATGGGCAGCGGCTTTCGGCGGCGGGGCGATGGGCTTGCCGTACCAGGCTTCGGCTTCGGCTTTGGTGGCAAAGCCTTTGTAGATGGCTCCGGGAAATCCGGTGACTTCTTTCTGGCAGTCGCTCCAGCTGTAGTAGACGCCCGCATGGTGTCCGCGCTTGACGACGTAGTATTTCTTGGACATGGGGTTCCTTTCGGGGAAATGGAGAGCGGGGGCAAGGGGGCCGCGCCCTTTTCCGTTTCATAAAAATGCGGCGCTCTGTGAAGGGGCGCCGCTCGATGATCTCTTATTCTATGCAGATGCTTCCGTCTTCGACCATTTTCCAGAAGCAGTAGAGGGTGGCTTTCGTATCAGCGAGGCTGTCGTGCCAGCCTTCCTCGGAGTAGCCGTAGTATTTCGCGCAGGTGATGAGTTTCTGGTATTTATATTTTCCCGGATAGCGGCTGCTCGGCTCGCCATAGGTCTTGGCGAAAGGCTTCATGAGGTCCAGATAGCGGACTTTGGAACGGCTCGGGATGTAGATGCCGTTTTGAATGAGCATCTTCTGGTCGTAGGGGAGGTTGTAGCCGGAGATGATCTTGGCGGCGTGAAGGATCTTTTCGATGCCCAATTTCCTCTCGCTGATGAGGGGCTTGCCTGCGACCATGGCAGGGGAGATGTGATTCACCGCTTCGGCGCCGGGCCAGCAGGTGGCGCGGGCAGGACGGAAATATTCGTTCATCACGATCTCGCCCAGTCCGTTTACGATGGAGAGCTGCAGGATCTCGGCTGATGGGCCGAAGCCGGTGGTCTCGGTGTCTAGGACGAGGATGTCTTCTTTCTTGATCATAGTAAGACGCTTTCATTGATAATCATGGGATGCGTGGCGGGGCAGGAATGGGGCGTGCTGCGCGCACGCGGTCTAAAAGGCGCGATACCGGGTCTCTATTCTTCCCACGCGGTTTCTTTTTTGTAGGCGCCGCCGTCAGCGATGTCTTGCTTTCTGCTGTGGCGGAGCTTGCGGTTCAGGGCGGTGCGGATCTTTTTCTTGTCGCCTTTTTTGCCGGTGAGGCTTTCTGTCTCGTAGTCTTCGTCCCACTGCTTTTCGAATTTTTCTTTGCCGTACATTTTACGGGCGTACTGGTTTAGCCGGTTTTCCGGGGTCACTTTCTGCGGTCGTTTCATAGTGCTTCCTTCCCTTTAGAGATATGTCCCTATGGTATCATTATTGGGCGATGAATGCTAGGGGCAATGTGGTCAGGTCGTGGGGCGAGCCTTGAAGCTTGAAAACAGGGATGAGCAGCTAGGGATTAGACTGGGAGACATCAGACTTCAGACTTCTATCCTTCCGCCTTCCCCGCATGGGTAATGCTATTAAGTTAAGGAAATCGTTAGCTACGTAACGTCTTGCTTCCCCCTTCGGGGGAAGTGCCGAAGGCAATAGGGGCATGCCAGCGGTATAGCGTGCTATGTTGAATAGTCCGATGCTATCGATATTCCAACACTTTCATGCAATACCGCTACGTAGCCCCCTCATCTCACTTCG
>CAVBQN010000037.1:0-17550 GCA_963597545.1 Fusicatenibacter saccharivorans | reverse complement strand
CGTAGCCCCCTCAGCCCTTCGGGCAGCTCCCCCGATGGGGAGCCAAGAACGTTCTTCCGCTTAACTTAATAGCATTACCTCGAGGGGAAGGCTATTCATACTCGCGGCGAAGCCGCCACCACAACCCCGAACCCCGAACCCCGAACCCCGAACCCCGAACCCCGAACCCTATCCCGTTTGAATGATATTTGATTCTACCGATAAACGGAGTAATGATTTCCATGATACTAGACGACATTGCTGCCGAGACCAGGCGGCGGATTGAGCGGCTGAAAGCGGACGGCTACTATGGACGTCTGCATGAAGAAATGAAGCACTTCACGCCGCGGACGGATGATCTGTTTTATAAGAATCTGGCAAGTGACGGGCTCTCCCTCATCTGCGAGCTCAAGAAAGCGTCTCCTTCGAAGGGGACGATCAGCGAGGACTTCCCCTTTGCGGCGATCGCCAAAGAGTATGAAGCGGCGGGGGCTTCCGCGATTTCCTGCCTGACAGAGCCGAAATGGTTCAAAGGTGATATCGCTTACCTGAAGAAGGTGGCGCAGGAGGTCACGATCCCCGTGCTCCGCAAGGACTTCATCATCGACCGCTGCCAGATCGAAGAGGCGGCGCTCGCAGGGGCTTCGGCCATCCTCCTTATCGCAGCCATCCTCTCCGATGAGGAGATCAGAGAGTTTCTTTCCTACGCTAGGAGCCTCGGCCTTGGCGTCCTGGCAGAAGCGCATGATGAGAAGGAAATGGAGCGGATGCTTGGCGCAGGGGCCCGCATCGTCGGCGTGAATAACCGCGATCTTCGCGATTTCACCATCCATCTGGAAAATACCGAGCATCTGGCAAGGCTCGTGCCGAAGGACCGTATCCTTGTCTCGGAAAGCGGCATGATGTCAGAGGCGATCGTGAAACAGATGCGGGAGGCCGGCGCCGACGCCGTCCTCATCGGCGAGATGCTGATGAGAGCGGGGGAGAGAAGAGGAAATGTGATCCGAACATTGAGGGAAGAGAATCAATAGTGGGTTAACCCTGAAGTTTGAAAGCGGGAATGAGTAGCTGGGGATTAGTGGCTAGGGATTAGGAGCCTCGAGTGACTGGTGACTGGTGACTAAATGCCGCTTTCGAGCATCGCCACTATCTATACTCTGCGGTGCTTCCATATTTTTATGCGCCGCACCAGCACTCCTCACTCCTAACTCCTAACTCCTAACTCCTAACTGGCGAGCAAAGTTTTCATCCACAATCAGTGGACGAGCCGCCCCAAGGGGCTAACCCTGAACCCATCAACCTGAACCATGAACCCAAACCAACAATAAACAACAACTTATCAATAAAGCGAGGTACCCACTATGAATACAAGATTTGGCGAATTTGGCGGACAGTACATTCCGGAAGTCCTGATGAATGAAGTCCAGCGAGTACAGAAAGCCTTCGAAGAATGCAAGAATGATAAAAGCTTCCAGGATGAGCTGCATGATCTCTATGTGAACTACACCGGTCGTCCGTCGATGCTCTATGAAGCATTGAACATGGAAAAGGACCTGGGCGGACCGCGCATTTTCCTGAAGCGCGAAGATCTGAATCACACGGGCGCACACAAGATCAATAACTGCATCGGGCAGGCGCTCCTGGCCAAGCGCATGGGCAAGACACGCATCATCGCAGAAACAGGCGCGGGACAGCACGGCGTGGCAGCAGCCACCATTGCGGCGCTTTTCGGTATGGAGTGCGAGGTCTTCATGGGAGAGATCGACACCGAAAGACAGGCTCTGAACGTCTATCGCATGAAGCTCCTCGGGGCGAAGGTACATGTCGTCGAGACAGGCTCCCGCGTACTGAAGGATGCCGTGAATGCAGCGATGCAGGAATGGAGCCGCCGCTGTGATGATACGCACTACGTCATCGGCTCGACCACGGGGCCGGCTCCGTTTCCGGAAATGGTCCGCTATTTCCAGAGCTGTATCGGTCGTGAAGCGAGAGCACAGGTCTTGGAGCGTACCGGCCGCCTTCCGTCCAAGGTCTATGCCTGTGTCGGCGGCGGCAGCAATGCAGCCGGCACCTTCTATCCCTTCGTGCAGGACAAGGATGTGGAGCTCATCGGCTGTGAAGCAGGCGGCAAGGGCATTGATACCCCCTACCATGCAGCGACTGTGAATCGGGGCCGCATCGGTGTCTTCCATGGCATGAAGTCTCTCTTTTGTCAGGATGATGACGGCAATATCACGGAAGTCTATTCCATTTCCGCTGGTCTTGACTACCCGGGCGTCAGCCCTGAGCATGCGTACCTGAACTCCATCGGCCGCGCCCGCTACGTGGCGGTCACGGATGAAGAAGCCGTTGAGGCCTTCGAATACATTGCCAAAACGGAAGGCATCATCTGTGCCATCGAGTCCGCTCACGCCGTTGCCGGCATGATGAAGGAGATCCGGACGATGGATCAAAATGACATCGTCGTCATCACCCTTTCCGGCCGCGGAGATAAGGACGTCGCCGCCATCGCCAGATACCGCGGAGAGGATATTCATGATTGAGGGGACTGGTAGCTAGGGACTAGTGGCTAGGGATTAGGAGTTTCGAGAGACTAGGAGATCAGGAGACAGCAGACTCCCGTATCGTCATTTCGAGCGAAGCGAGAAATCTTTGTCATTCGCGGCTCAGTAGTCGATGTGTGGAAATTCCAAAACGGGAAGCCTGTCATCAAGAGACCTTCGGGCATCGCCATTATTTATACTTTGCGGCGCTTCTGATTTTTATGCGCCGCACCAGCCCCTTTGAACCCCTTGAACCTATAGAACCCGCTCCCCCTCTTTCAAACGTAATCAAAGGTCAGCACGCCCCACGGGCTGAGCCCGAACCTATACATACAGCAAAAGGAGTCTATCTATGAGCCATACAAGTGAAGCATTCAAGAAGGGGAAGGCGATGATCGCTTTCCTGACGGCAGGTGTCCCGTCGATGGAAGATACCGTGAAATATGTACTTGATCTGGAAAAAGCAGGCGTGGACCTGATCGAGATCGGCGTGCCCTTCTCCGATCCCATCGCCGACGGGCCGGTCATCATGGAAGCGGATGTGAAGGCGCTGGAGAACCATATCCACCTGCCGCAGGTCATGGAGCTGGTGAAGACGCTCCGCACGAAGACACAGATCCCGATCGTGCTCCTCACCTATTACAATCCGGTCTTCAATTATCCATCGGCTCGTTTCTTTGAGGAAGCGAAGGAGATCGGCATCGACGGCGTCATCATCCCAGATCTTCCTTTTGAAGAGCAGGGAGAGATCCGACCGCTCGCGGATGCGAATGGCGTCGATATCATCCAAATGGTCGCTCCGACCTCGGAAGAGCGTATCCGTGAGAGCTTGCGGCATGCGACCGGCTTTGTATATGTCGTTTCCTCCATGGGCGTCACCGGCATGCGCGGCCATATCCAGACTGACCTGCGTGAGATCATCCGTATCGCGCGTGAAACGACGGATACCCCGCTGGCTATCGGCTTCGGCATCCACACTCCGGAGCAGGCCGGAAGGATGGCCAAGCTGGCTGACGGTGTCATCACCGGCAGTGGTGTCGTGGATATCATCAATAAGAATGGCAGCGATGCCTCCGAGAAGCTCACCGCATATATCCGCGGACTGAAGGCAGGCATGGCAGAGTAAGATCAATAAAACAGGAAAACGATAGAGAGGCGCTCTATCGTTTTTTCTTTGGAGAGAATCTGTTACAATAGAAAAAAAGGAGGGATGAGAATGGATAACACAAGACGCAGAGCCTATATCAAAGAAAAGCTGCAGCAGGCAGATCACCGGCTGCGCGGGATGGATCTTGCGAAAGAGTGCGGCGTGAGCCGGCAGGTCATCGTGGGGGACATGGCGCTCCTTCGCGCCGAGGGGATGGATATCATCTCTACGCCGCGCGGATATTATCTGAAAAAAGAGAAAAAAGCCTGCCTTCGCATACTCGTCTGTCGTCACGACCGGGAGGCGACAGGAAAGGAGCTCACTGCCATCGTAAGAGCAGGCGGCATCATCCATGACGTGCGGGTGGAGCATGAGATCTACGGCGAATTGCACGGACAGCTGGAGATCAAGAGTGAAGAGGATGCCGTTTCCTTTGTGCGCGCGATGCAGGACAGCGGATCGCCTCTCCTCTCGGATATCAGCGGCGGTATCCATACCCATCTCGTCGAGACAAAGACGGAAGAAGAGATGGCGCAGGTGATCCATGCGCTGAGGGAGATCGGCGTGCTGTATGAGTGATTAGTGACTGGTGACTGGTGGCTGGTGACTGATGCTTAGTGACGGTGACAGAGAGTAGGGAGTGCTGACGATGCAGGAATTTATCATACAAAAGGAAGAAGCAGGGCAGACGGTGATGAAGTACCTGGCGCGGCTCTTGCCGGAGGCGTCCATGGGGCTTCTTCGTAAGAGCATGCGCAAGAAGAATATCGTCCTCAACGGAAAGAAGATCGAAGGAAGAGAAAAGATCGCCGCAGGTGACAGCGTGAAGGTCTGGTTCTCCGATGAGACGATCGAAAAATTTCGCAAAAAGAAAGAAGAATCGCCAAAGCGTGACTACCCTGACTTTGAAGCATGGGTCCTGTATGAAGATGAAAACATTGTCATCCTCAATAAACCGGCAGGCCTTCTCTCGCAGGGGGACACTTCCGGCGCTCCGTCCCTGAATGAAGCCCTTCTTGCCGCGCGGGAAAGCAGAGCTGGCGTCAAGCCCTCCATCTGTCACCGGCTGGACAGAAATACCAGCGGTCTTGTCGTGGCAGGTAAGACCGTGCGCGGACTGCAGGAAATGAATGCGCTCATCAAGGCGCGCGCTCTCACGAAAGTGTATCAGGCTCTCGTTTACGGGAAGACGCCGCCTTCGGGGATCTTGAAAGGGTATCTCGTCAAGGATCACGAAAAAAATCAGGTGCGCTATACCCCGTGCGCGGAAGCGGGCGCGCTTCCCATCGAGACGCACTATGAGACGCTTGTAACGACAACGGCCCATGGCTGTACCTTTTCCCTCGTCCGCGTCAGGCTCGTGACAGGACGCTCGCACCAGATCCGCCTGCATTTTTCCTCCATCGGTCATCCGCTTTTGGGCGATCGGAAATATGGCAGCCGCGCGAGCCTTGCCGCATCAGAGGCGCTCCACATCCGCCGCCAGCTCCTTCATGCGGCCTCGCTCACCTTTCCTGCGCTTACGGATGATTTCGCCTATCTGTCCGGCAAGACGTTCACCGCGCCTTTGCCGGCCGATTTCGCCTCTGTCTGTCATTTGGGGCGGCATGGCTTGACAAATGAGAAATGCGGAAAACGGAACGGTGAGGGTTAGCCCGTGGGGCGTGCCGCCCTTTGACTTTTTGAGAAAGAGGGGGAGCGGGTTCTGTGGGTTCTATGGGTTCAGTGTGGAAGGTGCGGCGCATAAAAAACAGAAGCGCCGCGGAAGTTTGAAATTAGCGACTTTCTCGTATCGCAAACCTAATCCCTAGCTACTAATTCCTAGTCACTAGTCACCAGTCACTAGTCACTCCTAATCCCCAATCCCTGGCAACGATTTCATCAGTATTTTCTTAACTTTCATACAACACGAGGTGTATCAATTACGGACTCCAGATTTCTGATCGTATTTGCAGACATTCTGCTTCCTCTTCTCTGCGGCATGGGCCTTAGGCGGTGGGGGCTTTCGAAGGACATCCTTCACTGGATCATCAAGGCGAATGTGGTGGGCGTGTCTACGTTTCTTTCCATTGTTTCCTTTTGGTCGGTGCAGGTGACAGCGGAGCTTTTGTGGCTTCCGATCTCTACGCTGCCCATCTGTTTCCTGCCTGTCGCGGTCTTCTATGTCTTAGAGCAGCACCGCTTCTCGGATGCGCGGGAGCAGGGGAGCTACCTCATCTCCATGATGCTCGGAAATATCGGGACGCTCGCGGGGCTCTGTGCGTATGTCCTCTTCGGCGCGGTCGGCTTTGCCTATGTACAGCTCATCGCAGTGCCGCAGATCCTGATCATCGTACTCTTCTGCTTTCCGATGAGCCAGTACTACTATGACAAGTGGGCGAATCACGGCGAGGGGAAAAAGATGGAGATCCATCTCTTGCGTCTGCTCTGCACGTGGAATCAGCTCCCTGCCGTCGGCGTGGTCATCGGTCTGACGCTTGCGGGGCTCGGGGTGGAGAAACCGCAGTCTGTCACGATGCTTTTCACGATACTGATCCATGCGGGGGCTTGGATGGGAATGGTGCCTGTCGGCTATGATCTGAACCTTTCGGCGGCCAAGGAATATGGGGGAAGGCTTTGGCCGATCTTCCCGGTGAAATTCATCCTGCTTCCGGCGGTGATGTATTTCCTGACGAGTGTATTCGTCTCGGATGCGACCATCCTGACCTGCGTGGTACTCGCAGCCGCGGCGCCGACAGCCATCTTCGCTGTGGCGTCTTCGCAGCTTTATGGACTCAATGTCAATCTCGCAGAGTCCTCCTTCCTCACGACGACGCTCGCTTTCCTCTTCGTGCTGTACCCGGTGATCTATTGGTGGGAGAAAACGAATTAGGAATGAGGAATGAGGAATGGGGAATGGTGGTGCGGCGCATAAAAAAACAGAAGCGCCGCGAAAGTTTGAAATTAGCGACTTTCTCGTATCGCAAACCTAATCCCTAGCTACTAATTCCTAGTCACCAGTCACCAGCCACTAGCCACTCATCCCTGCTTTCAAACTTTATGACGAAGCTATGCATAAAAATTCTTGTGAAATCTGATTCTGTGATTGAATCAGCGTTTCTATAGTATTCAAAAAGCGTATCAAGTTCAAATTTCTGAACTTGATACGCTTTTTATGATATAAGAGTCGGCGCTTCTGAAATTTGTGCGACTCACATTCACTCTCCACGGAAACCAAGTGAGAAAGGGCAGATGTGGGTGGCGCAGGCTAACAGATCACATTCTCCTGCTCCCCTTTCAGGTATGCGCGAAGGTTGTCCATCACGATGACGGCACGGTGGGCCATGGCTTCCTCGGTGAAGAAGCCGACGTGCGGGGTGAGAACGGTGTTTGGCGCAGAGAGGAGAGGATCGTCCTTGGCGAGTGGAGGTTCGCCGTCGAAAACATCGATGCCGGCGCCTGCGATCTTTCCTTCCCGGAGGAGGTCGGCGAGGGCGGTATTGTCGATGACTCCGCCGCGGGCGGTATTGATGAGGATCGCTCCCGGCTTCATGAGAGAGAGCTTTTCCCGAGAGAGGAGGCCGCGCGTCTCGCCCGTAAGAGGCAGGTGGACGGAGATGATGTCGCAGGTGGAAAGCAGGGTGTCGAGGTCGGTATAGGTGATGCTCGCTGCCTTCCGGGAGCGGCTGTAGCCATAGACATCGGCGCCGAATGCGGAGGCGATGTCTGCGACACGTCGTCCGATGGCACCGGTACCGATGATGCCGAATTTCCGATGGCCGATCTCGATGCCCATGAGGCCGGCACTGGTCTTGCCATTTCTGGCAGCGCATCCGCCTTCGGATAGCTTGCGGTAGAGGGCAAGAATGAGCGAGAATGTAAGCTCGGCCACGGACTCGGTCGAGTAGCCGGCACAGTTCGAGACGGCGATGCCCTTTTCTTTGCAGTAATCAATGGCGACATGGTCGACGCCGGTGAATGCGACGCAGAGGTATTTGAGCGATGCGGCTTTTTCCAGCGCTTCCTTCCGAAGCGGATAATTGGCAATGACGGCAAGGTCAGCATCCGCAAGGCGATCGCCCAATTCATCCTGGTCTTTCGGCAGGCTGTCATAGGCGGTGATGGTGAAGCCGTCTTTTTGGAGATCCGACGTCAATGTATCAAGCAGGGCGCTGCTGATGGCGAGTGGCTGTGCGATGACGATGTGTTTCATGAGAAGGACTCCTTTCATTGAGGAATAGCCCAAGGGGCATGCCGCCCCCTTGAGTGCGCGTGAAAGAGGTTCAGTGGGTTCTGTGGGTTCTACGGGGAAGGCGGGGAAGGCGCGGCGCATAAAAATTAGAAGCGCCGTAGAATATATAATGGGCGATGCCCGCAACAGGCATTTTAGTCACCAGTCACGAGTCACTCTGAGCTCGGAGCTCCTAATCCCTGGCCACTTTTTTGAAAGACAATACCGCTCTCCCCGGCAGCTGGGAGAGGAAGACACCGGCGGTCATGGAGAGGACGCCGATCATCTGGCGGGCGGTGAAGCTTTCTTCGAGGAAGAAAACACCTGCCATACCGCCAAAGACCATTTCCATACTGAGGATCATTGAGGCTTCGGTCGGGGGCAGATATTTCTGCCCGACCGCCTGCAGCGTGTAGGCGACGCCTGTCGAGAGAAGACCGGTATAGAGGATCGGCCACAGGGCGCCTCCGATGCCGGAGAGAGTCGGCGTTTCGAAAAGAAAGGCAAGAATGAAATTCAGGACGCCGGCGACGAAGAACTGTCCCGAGGAGAGGAGGATGGGAGAGAAGCGCTGTGTGAGGTAGGTCATGGCGTGGATCTGGATGGTGAAGCCCAGCGCACAGAGCAGCATCATGAGGTCGCCGGCACCGATGGAGAAATCTTCGGTGATCGACATGAAGTACACGCCGGCCATGGCGAGGAGAGCGCCTGCGATGTGCGTTATGCGGAGCGTTTCCTTGAGGAAGATCCCCATGATCGGCACCATGAGGATGTAGGTCGCAGTGAGGAAGCTGGCTTTCGAGGCGGTGGTGTACTGAAGCCCCACCTGCTGAAGCGTCGCACCGGCAAAGAGCGGAAGCCCTACCATGAGGCAGGCGGCAGAGAGCGGCATATTTCGGGGAAGCGGCGGTGCCTCTTCCTTCGTTGTAAGGATGATGGGGACGAGCGCAAGCGAGCCTAAGAGGAAGCGGACGCCGTTAAATGTATATGGCCCGACGGACTCCATTCCGACCACCTGTGCGGCGAAGGCAAAGCCCCAGATGAGTGCTGCCAAGAGCAGCAGTAAACGGTATTTCATGGTATTCTCCTTTGGATTTGATGTATAATAATTATTATAACAGATGAAAGTGAATGCTGCGGATGATTTCGCAGACTTGCAAAAAAGAAGTAGCCGGTGATTTGTGGCTAGTGGTCAGGGATAAGGAGTGACTAGTGACTGGTGACTTGTGACTAGGAATTAGTAGCTAGGGATTAGGTTTGCGATACGAGAAAGTCGCTAATTTCAAACTTCCGCGGCGCTTCTGATTTTTATGCGCCGCACCACCATTTCGCATTTCGCATTTCTCATTTCTAATTTCTCATTCAAACGAGGCTTTCCAGCGTAATCAAGGGACGACACGCCCCAAGGCTAACCCTGCACCATAAAAAGGAGACTTTCTATGTCGATTCGTATGATCGCCATCGATCTTGATGGCACGCTCTTGCATGATGATATGACGATTTCCGCCTATTCGCGTGAGGTGATCCAAAAGGCGATCCAGAAAGGCTATGAGATCGTCGTCGCCACCGGACGTATGTGGGATTCGGCGAGATCGAAGGTGGCGCTGCTCCGCTTGGGCAATGTCCCTGTCATTTGTTACACGGGTGCATGGATCATGTGGAGCGAGACGGGCGAGCCGATCCTGCAGGATGGGCTCTCGGCCGATCTGGCGAGCCGCGTGATGCTTGCCGCAAAGGAGAGGGGCTGGGAGGCGACGGCCTTCTGGGACAATCATATTTATATGGAGAGACCGAACGGCAGCGAGGCGAAGTACCAGAAGTATCGCACGCAGAAGCCGCAGTACCTGGGGGAGGCCTTCTATCATCCGCCGATGACGGTGACGCGTGTGGTCTTTGCGGATCCTTCCGAGGAGGAGCGGGGCCGCATCCGTGCCTTTTTGGAGAGCCGTTTCGGAGAGGAGATCACCGTCGTCTATCCGGGGGATGATTTCGTCGATGTGCATAAAAAGGGCATCGATAAAGCATCGGCGCTCTCCTTTCTGGCCGAGAGGAGAGGCATCCGGCCTGAGGAGATCATGGCCTTCGGCAATACGGAAAATGATGTGCCGATGCTGCGCTACGCAGGCGTATCCTACGCCGTCGCCAATGCGGACGGGGTCGCGAAAGAAGCGGCCGGTCACATCTGCGCTTCGAATGAAGAGGACGGCGTCGCGAAGGTCATAGAGGAGCTGGTAGCTAGTGACTGGTCGCTAGGGATTAGTCACTAGGGATTAGGGATCCTTAAATACCGCCTTCGGGCATTGCCCCATATATATTTGCGGCGAAGCCGCTACCTTCCCCGCTGAACCCGTTGAACCTGTTGAACCCTTTGCACCCGCTACCCTGCCCACCAAAAAAGCTCGTTGAACGAAAATGTTCAACGAGCTTTTTTGATCTCAAATAACCAAGCAACCAAAACGATTCTCAGTCCAGATGGAAACGGTAGCCGGAGCCCCAGACGGTCTCGATGCGTTCATAGGGATGACCGGCGGCATTTTTCAGCTTGTCACGCAGACGGTTGATATGGACGGTGACCGTTGCAGGTTCACCGATGGGATCGAAGCTCCAGATCTTTTCAAAGAGCTGCTCTTTTGAAAAGACTTCATTCGGATGCTGCACGAGGAAGAAGAGCAGGTCGAATTCTTTGCCGGTGAGCGGTACCTCCTTGCCCTTCAGGAAGACCTGACGGGCTTTCGGACGGATATTGAGGTCGCCGACATAGAGGCCCTGTTCTGCCTGCGGGTGGATGGTATCCGTCTGGGTGAGGCGTTTGTGGGTGGCGAGCTGCGCGCGCAGGTGCGCCATGAGCACGGTGCCGCGGAACGGTTTCACGATGTAGTCATCCGCGCCGAGGCCGAGACCACGGACGATGTCAGCGTCTTCGGTGCGGGCGGTGGCGAAAATGATGGGCGCATTCGTGCGTTCTCTCATTTTGCGGCACAGAGAGAATCCGTCTTCTCCCGGCAGCATGACGTCCAGGATGATGGCGTCGATCTCGACCTCATCCATGATTTTCAAGGCTTCTTTGCCATCGGAAGCGACATAGGGCTGATACCCGGAGCCTTCGAGAAAGTCACGCTCCATATCAGCGATTTTCGGTTCATCTTCTACAACCAGTACTTTGATCATTGTGTGTTACTCCCTTCTGCCAGCGGGATCTCAAAAATTAATTGCAAGCCATTGTTGTTGACCGCCGAGTAGCGGCCTTTGTGTGCGGTGATGATCTCAGCCACGATGGCAAGTCCCAGACCGCTGCCGTTGCTGGTCTTGCTGCGGGCTTCATCCGTGCGGTAGAAGGCTTCGAAAATGTGAGGCAGCTTCTCCTTCGGGACGCCCGGTCCATCATCGGTATACATGAATTCGGCGTATTTCCCCTTGACATGGAGGGAAATACGTACTTCGGAAATATCCTTATCTCTATATTTTATCGTATTTGTTAGTAAATTGAAAATAATTCTTTGAAATTCTTTTTCATCCACCATTGTGATGAGCGAGTCATCCATGTCATAGGTCACATGCACCTTTCGGGAGTCGAGGTAGTCCTGGTCTTCTGCGATGAAGCTGCGGATGACCCGGCTGAAAGGGAGGGGCTGCGGATGACAGATGATGCGGCTCGTAGAGAGCTTGTTGTAAAGCGAGAGCTCTTCGATGAGGCGCGAGAGGTCATCTGCGCAGGAGGCGATCGAGTTCAGGTACTGCATCTGCTTTTCCTTCGTCCGCCCGAGTCCGAGCTGCAACGCTTCGGTGTAGCCCATGATGGCTGTGAGCGGGGTCCGAAGGTCATGTGCGATGCCGGAGAAAAGGATCTTGCGGCTCGTATTCGCATGCGCGCGCTCGGCGATACTGCTTTTAAGATTGGTCTGCATCGTGCGGAAGGTGTCGCACATCTGCCCGAGCTCGTCATCGCTGTAGTGATCGACGATGACATTGAAATTGCCATGCTGGATCGCCCGTGCAGCCATCGACAACTGCTGGAGCGGGATCAGCATCTTGTTTCTGGTCATGTTGTAGAAATGGTAATTCATCCGGGCGGAGAGCGCGATGATGAGGAGCATGATCGCAGCAAAGGCACCGTAGACTTCGACCGAGTGATGCGGGTCATGCGCGGCAAAGTAGGTCGCAGAGAAAAGCAGCAGCACCAGTGCGGAGAAGACAGGGACGCAGATGAAGAGAAGGATCTGTGTCATCATCTGCTGCGTCAGCCCGTTCTTCGTCTTCTCGAAAAGAAGGGCGTCTTTGATGGTCTTTTCCATACAAGCCTCGATGGGGAAGGGGGGACTGCGGGGGCAATCTTGGCTACGAATGAAAGCCTCGCTTGAATTAGAAATGAGAAATGAGAAATGGTGGTGCGGCGCATAATAATATGGAAGCGCCGCGGAGTATAAATAGGGCGATGCCCGCTTTAGACATCAGACATCAGACATCAGACATCTGACGTCTATTTCCCAGTCTCCCAGTCTTTTAGTCTAATCCCTGATACCTAATCCCTAGTCCCTAGTCCCTAGTCACTAGTCACTCATCCTCAAATACGAGCTCTACGGGACAGTGGTCACTGCCGTGGATCTCCGGGTGGATAGAGGCGCTTTGGATGGCCGGACGGAGGGCATCGGAGACGATGAAGTAGTCGATCCTCCATCCTATGTTCCGCTCGCGGGATTTTGCAAAGTAGCTCCACCACGAGTAGGCTCCCTTTTCATCCGGATGGAGGAAACGGAAGGAATCGGTGAAGCCTTTCTCCAGAAGGGCATTCATTTTTCCGCGCTCTTCATCTGTGAAGCCTGCATTCTTATGGTTCGAAGCGGGATTGGCAAGGTCGATGTCTTTATGGGCGACATTGAGGTCGCCGCAGAGGATGACCGGCTTTTCCTCCGAGAGTCTTGTCATATAGTCTGCCATCGCATCCTCCCATGTCATGCGGTAGGAAAGACGCGTGAGGCCGCGCTGGCTGTTCGGCGTGTAGCAGACGATGAGATAGTGACTGCCGAAGTCGGCGGTGATGATACGCCCCTCCTGATCATGCTCCTCGATGCCAAGACCATAGGTGACGGAAAGCGGTTCCCGCTTCGTGAAGAGTGCAGTACCACTGTAGCCCTTCTTCACGGCACTGTTCCAGTACTGGTGGTAGCCGGGAAGCACCATCTCGATCTGGTGCGGCTGCAGCTTCGTCTCCTGCAGGCACACGCAGTCTGCATCGAGTGCCGTGAAGGCGTCCATGAAACCTTTCTTCATGCAGGCTCTGAGACCATTGACGTTCCAGGAAATATATTTCAGTGTCCCCATGGGTGTTCTCCTTATTCGGGAATGATTCCAATATCATGATAAAATAATTATAATATAAATCATATTATACACCATAAGGCAATGGCATGGATAGATGTCGATATAGGGGCGAGGCAGTGGATGGAAGGAAAATGGAAGATCCGTCGCCATTTCTCATGGGGGGAGGCCTTTCTGGGGGCCATGGGGCGGCCACCCTCCCCTTTATTTTATGCTATAATAAAGGCAATGCCAGGTGGGCAGCTGTTGCAAGCAAAGAAGGAAAGGATGAAACCTGATGAAGAAAATTGTTGTAACTGTTATTGGTGCTGACCGTGTCGGCATCGTCGCCGGTGTAGCAAAACAGCTGGCGGAAGAGAACGTGAATATTCTTGATATTTCCCAGACCATCGTGGACGGGATCTTCGATATGATCCTGATGTGCGATATGGAGAACGCCGCATATTCCTTAAAGGAGATCCAGGACCATATGGGGAAACAGGGCGAAGCACTGGGGGTAGAGATCCGTGTCCAGCTCGCTGACATTTTCTATGCTATGCACCGCATCTGAAAGGAGACACCATGCTTGATATAGAAGACATTCTGGCAACGGAGCGCATGTTTGACCAAAACAAGCTCGATGTGCGTACCGTTACCATGGGGATCTCTCTCCTTTCCTGCGTATCCGATGATGAGAAGACCCTTTGCGACAAGATCTACGATACCATCTGCCGGAAGGCAGAGCATCTCACCGAGGTCACCCATGACATTTCCAGAGAATACGGTGTGCCGATCATCAACCGCCGCATCTCGGTGACGCCGATCTCTTTGGTGGCGGGCGGGCTTACGACTTCCAGCTATGTGCCGATCGCAGAGACACTGCAGCGCGCAGCTGACACTGTCGGCGTCGACATCCTAGGCGGCTTCTCCGCACTCGTCGATCGCGGCATGAGTGCTTCGGACAAGAAGCTCATCGACTCCATTCCGGAGGCACTCGCTGCGACAAAGAGCATCTGCAGCTCGGTCGCTATCGGTTCGACCAAGGCTGGCATCAATATGGATGCGGTGAAGCGCATGGGCGAGGTCGTGAAGGAAACGGCAGAGCTCACGAAGGACCAGGACGCCTATGGATGCACGAAGCTCGTCGAATTCTGTAATGCGGTCGAAGATAATCCCTTCATGGCCGGCGCTTTTCACGGTGTGACGCAGGGAGATACCGCGATCCATGTCGGCGTCTCCGGCCCGGGCGTCGTGAAGCGTGCGCTCGAGGATGTGAAGGGCGCGCCCTTCGAAGTCGTGGCCAAAACGATCAAGAATACGGCATTCATGATCACGCGTCTCGGCCAGCTTGTCGCAGAAGCAGCGACAGAGCGTCTCCATGCGCCTTTCGGCATCATCGACCTTTCGCTGGCTCCGACCTCGGCTGTCGGTGACAGTGTCGCAGCAGTCCTTGAAGAAATGGGCCTTGAGAGCTGCGGCGGTCCCGGCACCACGGCGGCTCTCGCGCTCCTCAATGATGCTGTCAAAAAGGGCGGCCTCATGGCCTCTTCGAGTGTCGGCGGACTTTCCGGCGCTTTCATCCCGGTCAGTGAAGACCTCGGCATGATCGAAGCCGTTCAGAGAGGCAGCCTGTGCCTGGAGAAGCTCGAAGCCATGACCTGCGTCTGCTCTGTCGGTCTTGATATGATCGCCGTCCCGGGTGATACCAGTGCATCCACACTCTCTGCGATCCTTGCCGATGAAGCAGCGATCGGTATGATCAATAACAAGACTACCGCTACCCGTCTCATCCCGGTACCGGGCAAGAAGCCGGGCGACATGGTCCAGTTTGGCGGCCTCATGGGCTATGCACCTGTCATGGGGATCAGCAAGTTCAAGGCAGACGAATTCGTAGCAAGAGGCGGCAAGATCCCCGCTCCGCTCCGCAGCCTGACAAACTAAGCGAAATGGCAATCAAAAAAGCACCGGCGTAAGCGGGTGCTTTTTTGTTGGGGTCAAAGGGTGCAAGGGGAGCTCATGGGGCGTGCCGCCCTTTAAGGAAATGCTGATTAAATCTGACAACGATTTAATCAATGTTTCCTTAATAGTGAATGAAAGTTTTTCTCGAATGAGAAATGGTGGGGCGTCGCGTAGAAATCAAAAGCGCCGCGATGTATAAATAGGGCGATGCCTGCTTGAGACTTTAGACATCAGATATCAGACTTCTGACGTCAGATATCTGACTTCTATCTCTCAGTCTCCTAGTGGCTAGACACCAGTCACTAGACACCAGTCACTAGTCACCAGTCACTAGTCACTAGTCACTCTGCGCTCCTAGTTCTCGGATTTCCTGAATTTCCACATATACAGCCCGACGCAGATCAACGCGGAGAGAAGGGAGCCCATCGGTGCAGCAAGACCCATCGGAGACAGCGTCTCGGGGAAGAGGAGGATGGCGAGGTAGGTGCCGGGGACGCGGACGGTGACGATCGAGATCATATTGTGCAGGAAGGAGTAGATCGATTTCCCATAGGCAGAGAAATATCCCGAGAAGCAGAAGTGGATACCGGCAAAGATGCAGTCGATGACATAGGTACGGAAGTATTCACCGCCAAGGCGCACGACTTCCGGCTCATGGCTGACGAAGAGTGAGATGACCCACTCGGCGCAAAAGTGGACGATCAGGGTCGTAAAAAGGCCGAAGATGATGCATACACGGATGCCGCACAGGAGCGCCTGCCGCCCGCGCTCATCGTTTCCGGCGCCTCGATTCTGTGCGGCGAAGGCGGCGACGGTCGAGAGCATGGCAGAGGGGACGAGGAAGAGGAAGCTGATGATCTTCTCCACGATGCCGACTGCGGCGGCGACTTCGACGCCGCCGCTGTTTGCGATGGCGGTGATGATGAGAAAGGAGATCTGGATGAGCCCGTCCTGACAGGAGATGGGAAGACCTATGGCAAGGAGCGTCTTCATGCGGAGGGCATCGAAAGAGAAGGACTTCTTCGGGAAGGCAAGGCCAAGGTCGGCGCGGGCGAGGTACAAGAGGCAGAGGAGGACGGAGACGGCCTCGGAAAGAATGGTGGCTGCGGCCGCTCCGGCGGCCCCCATCGCCATGGGACCGATGAAGATATAGTCAAGCAGGAGATTGATGAAACCGGCGAGAGTGATAAAGTACATCGGCGTCCTTGTATCGCCAAGCCCGCGGAAGATGCTGGCAAGGACATTATAGGCGACGATGAAGGGGATGCCTGCAAAGCAGATGAGAAGGTACGCCCTTGTATCCTCCCATGCTTCCATCGGGGTCTTCAGCCAAGAGAGGATAGGATCGATCGAAAGGAGGAGGAGTACGGTGCTAACGAGGCTGAAGAGGGCAAAGAGCAGCACCGAGCTTCCGATGCAGCAGGAGGCTTCCTTCTGATCTTTGCCGCCCACCGCGCGGCTGATGGAGACGGTCGTCCCCATGGCGAGCCCGACGATGATGACGGTCAGCATGTACATCAGCTGGCTTCCGATGGAGACGGCCGTGATCGGTGCGGCGCCATTGAAGAGACCTGTGATGAAGAGGTCAGCCATGCCGTAGAACGTCTGCAGAAAACAGGCGAGAAGGTAAGGGATGGCGAAAGCCATCATCTGGGGGAGCAAAGGCCCTTGGGTAAGATTGATTCCGGTCATAGGATCCTCTTTGTACAATGAATAGCCTGCCGCCACTCACGCAGGCTGCTGCTTCATGGAGACAATCATATCACAGGCGAGGTGCTTGCGAAATATGGCTTTGGCAGGTGGTCTTCTGCCTGCATTTGCTTTTTTCCCCTCTCTGCTATAAGATGAAGGACAAATGAGGTGATTGGTATGTACATGACAGCACAGCGCAAGCGTCTTTTTCAATTCTTCAACGATCATCCGGATGCTTCCTTTTCCGCCAGAGACATACAGGCTCTGCTGAATCGATCAGAAGCGTCTGCGATCAGTCTGAGTGCGGTGTATCGCAATCTGGCTTCTTTGACAGAGGCCGGGCTGATCTTGAAATCGGCGGCCAGTGATGGACAAGAAACATTGTATAGGTTCGTCGGGGCGGATGCCTGCCGGGATGAGCTTCATATGACCTGTCTTTCGTGCGGACAGACGACCCATGTAGACCATGCGACAGCGCGTGCTCTCGCGCAGGCCTTGGCGGGCAATGATGAGTTTCAGATGAATCTGGGGCAGACCACCATTTACGGCTTATGCAAAAAATGCCGGGAAAAATAATTTGTTTCTTACACAAAGAAGGGGATGTGAAGAAATGAATCCCCATTTCTTCACATCCCCTTTTTACTTTGCTTTCATTTGGTTCAGGGTTCAAGGTTCAGGTGGCGGCTTCGCCGCCTTTTTTAGAGGATGGTATTCTCGTATCGCAG
>CAVBQN010000036.1:0-18142 GCA_963597545.1 Fusicatenibacter saccharivorans | reverse complement strand
GGGCGGATAGGGCACAGGCGGTATGAAAGACAGATGAGGAAAGCGGAGAGGTGCGTGGCGCATGTGGAAAAAGCGTGAGTCCCTCGCCGCGAATGACAAAGATTTCTCGCTTCTCTCGAAATGACGATACGGGAGTCTGATGTCTCCTAGTCTCCTAGTCTCTAGTCACTCGAGGTTCCTAATCCCTAGCCACTAATCCCTAGCTACTAATTTCCAGTCCCTAGTCCCTAATCCCCAGCTACCAGTCACTAGTCACTAGTCACTAGTCACCAGTCACCAGTCACTAGTCCCCCATTTATACGAAAGAAGTGCATACGATGTCCTTTGAAAAAGTAAAATCCTATTTCGATACCCTCGGCATGGGGGATCGCTGCATCGATCTCAAAGAGTCTTCCGCGACAGTAGCGCTGGCGGCACAGGCGCTCGGGACGGAGGAGGCGCGCATCGCGAAGACGATGTCTTTTCTTTTGGATGACAAGCCGCTCATCATCGTCGTGGCGGGCGATGCGAAGGTGGATAATCACAAATTCAAGATGACCTTCCACAAGAAGGCGAAGATGATCCCCGGCGCGGAGTGCGAGCAGTATATCGGCCACCGCCCCGGCGGCGTATGTCCCTTCTGTCTGCCCGAGGGCGTGCCGGTCTATCTGGATGTTTCTTTGCAGCGTTTCGACATCGTCTATCCGGCCGCAGGCACAGACCACAGCGCTGTGCGCCTCTCGATCCCCGAGCTCGAGTCCTCATCCAAAGCCCTGGGCTGGGTCGATGTGTGCAAGAATTGGGAGAGCGAAGAGGGTTAGCCCAAGGGGCGAGCCGCCCCAAGGGCTAATCCTGAAGTTTGAAAGCAGGTATGAGTGGCTAGTGACTGGTGACTTACATACCACTTTCGGGCATCGCCCCATATATATTTGCGGCGAAGCCGCCACCCTCATTCCTAATTCCTCATTCCTAATTCCTCATTCAGGTCGAGCTTTCATCCCCAATCAAGGGACGGCGCGCCCCACGGGCTAACCCTGAACCCTATTCACTCATATTTCTACGGAGTATTCCTATGATCGTTTCACAGTTCGGCGTCGAAAGCTGGATGGACCAGTACGAAGAAGGCGCCAAGTACAATATCACGGACACCTGCGCGAAGCCTCTCTCGCTCACAGAACTCTTTTCGCTGGCGGGCGAGGATCGCGCAGATTTCATGGAGCGCTTTTTTGCAAGAGAGCAGACATACGGCACCATCTTCGGCTCGGAGAAGGTCAAGAAAGAGATCAGCCGTCTCTATGCGAGCATCTCTCCGGAGGAAATCCTGACGGAGCATGGTGCGACGGGTGGGAACCAGCACATTTTCTTCTCTCTCATTCGCCCGGGCGACCGCGTGATCGCATTCTCCCCGAGCTATCAGCAGTTTTACTCTGCACCGGAAGCGCTCGGAGCGGAGGTGACGGTGCTGCGCCTTCGAAGAGAGAATGGCTATCTGCCGGACCTGGATGAGCTTTCGCGGGCAGCGGCGCGCGGCGTGCGCATGATTTGCCTCAATAATCCGAACAATCCGACGGGCTCTCTGATTCCTGCGGATATGATGGCGGACATCGTCACCATCGCGCGGCAGAGAGGTGCATACCTTTTCTGCGATGAAGTGTACAGCGGCGTTTCCATCGACGGAGCATCCACTCCCTCCGTTGCCGATCTCTATGAGAAGGGGATCGCGACCGGGTCAATGTCGAAGGCCTTTTCGCTGGCCGGGCTTCGTCTCGGCTGGCTTGCGACCCATGACCGGCAGGCACTCGCCCAGTTTCGCCGCGTGCGGGACTATGACCTTGTGAGCTGCGGTCTTTTCGATGAGGAAATCGCGGCGCTCGCCTTGGCGCACAAGGAAAAAATTCTCGCGAGAAACCGCGCCATTTTGGCAGCGAATCTTCCCATCCTGGACGGTTGGGTGGAAGGTGAGCCGCATGTCTCTTATGTGAAGCCGACGGCCGGTACCATGGTGCTCGTGCATTACGATCTCCCCATCGGTTCGTGTGATTTCTGCCGGCGCATGTATGAGGAGACAGGCGCCTTCTGCGTCCCCGGCGACTGCTTCGATGAGCCATTCTCTTTCCGTGTCGGCTATGGCCATGATGGGGCGCTGCTGAGAAAAGGGTTGGATGCAGTGAGTGAGTTTATCAGGCTAGTGACTGGGGACTAGTAGCTAGTAGCTAGTGACTAGTGACTAGGAGACCAAGAGACTAAGAGACCAAGAGACTGAGAGACTGGGAGACGTCTAAAGTCTAACGTCTCCAAGTCTCCAAATCTAATGCCCCAAACGGGCATCGCCCTATATATTCGCGGCAAGCTGCCACATTCATCCCTTATTTGTGCAAAATTTTCAGAGTGGCGGATACCCTGCCCATGCTACGGTATCCGCCACTCTCCTTGCCTAAACAGCCCAAAGCAAGTACAATAGAAGAAAGTTCCCCAAGGAGGCAAAGCTATGATTACACCAATGGACATTCATAATAAAACTTTCTCGAAAGGCCTGCGCGGCTACAGCGAGGAAGAGGTCAATGATTTCCTGCGCCAGATCGTCACTGACTACGAGCAGATCTATCGTGAGCATCGCGAGATGGAAGAAGAAATGGACCAGATGAAAGTGAAGCTCGCCAACTATGAGAAGATCTCTGATACCATGACGGCGACGCTCCAGCTTGCCAAGGATACCGCTGAGAACGTCAAGAAAAACGCGAAGAGAAATGCGGATATCCTGATCTCCAATGCAAAGATGGAAGGCGCCAGACAGGTGAAGGATGCGGAAGACTACCGCCGCCGTCTGGCTGAGACCATGATCCATACGGAAGGAAATATGAAGAACTATGTCAGCAAGATCCGCAAAGATCTGGAGCTTGCGCTGGCATCCATCGATGCGCTGGAAAATCTGAAGGCTCCTGTCGTCCCTGGCTATGCTTATCCGGCTGTCGAGCTGCCGAAGGAAGAAGCGTCGGCAGACGCACCGGCAGAGGAAATTCCAACGGAAGAAGCACCGGATGAAGCCGCTCCTGCGGAAGAGACGCCCGTAGAAGAACCGGCGGAAGAAACCGCAGCTCCGGCGGAAGAACCGGCACCGGAAGCTGAAGAAACACCGACCGAAGAACCGGCTCCGGCAGAGGAAGAAGCCAAGGCAGAAGAACCGAAAACCGAAGAAGAACAGAAATAAAGGAACGCATAAGAGAAGGGGCTGTGAAGAAATGAATCTTCATTTCTTCACAGCCCCTTTTTGCAGTCAGAGGTCTGAGGTCAGGAGTCAGAAGTCTGATGTCTAACGTCTAATCCCTAATCCCTAATCCCTAATCCCTAATCCCTAGCTACCAGTCACCAGTCACTACACTAGTCATCAGTTACTTCTTCTCTCCGAAGATCCGGAGCATGTAGATGAAGAGATTGATGAAGTCGAGGTAGAGGGTGAGCGCGCAGAGAATGGCGAGCTTCACACCTTCATCGGTGGTGTTCGTGTTGTTTGCGAAAGCGATCTCGCGGATGCGCTTCGTGTCATAAGCGGTGAGGCCTACGAAGATCAGGATGCCTGCATAGGCGAGAATCATTTCCAGGAAAGAGTTATCAAGGAAAAGATTCACCACGGTAGCGATGATGAGTCCGAAAAGCCCCATGAGGCACAGATTTCCCATCTTCGAAAGGTCAGTCTTCGTGAGGTAGCCATAGGCAGACATGACAGCGAAGGTGCCTGCGGTGATGAAGAAGACGCTCGCGATAGAGGTCATGGTGTAAACAAGGAAAATGGAAGCCATCATCGCACCGTTCAGGACGGCATAGATGATGTACATGGCGGCCGCTTTTTTGAGAGACATGCGGGCAACCGCGGAAGAAAGGTGCCATACGAGGGCGACCGTCGCGATGAGGAGCGCCCACATCGTGAATTTGCCGGCGAAAACCAGAGAGAGCAGCATCGGACTGCCCGCTACTGTGTACGCGGTGAAGCCGGTGATGGCAAGGGCAATAGCGACCCAGAGATAGATGTCTTTCATGAGGCCGGGCATATTGATGGAGAGGGACTTCTCCCGCTCCCAGGCCATGTCGTTGTTGAACGAGTTCATAGGAATTCTCCTTTCAAAAAATAGAATCATCGGGGATCCGATGGGATATTCTTTCCTATCATTATTATAGCATATATCAATAGGGGAGTTGAGTGGCTGGTGACTGGTGACTAGGGGCGCAGGGTTAGCCCATGGGGTGTGCCGTCCACTGATTCTGAATGAAAGCTTAGCTCGAATGAGGAATTAGGAATGAGGAATTAGGAATGGTGGTGCGGCGCATAAAATATGGAAGCGCCGCGGAGTATATATATAGCGATGCCCGAAGGTGGTATTTCAGTGACTAGTCACTAGTCACTTTGCGCCCCTAATCCCCAATCCCTAATCCCTAGCTACGCATCCCTACCCCCTGCTTTCCCTTTTGGGAGACGAATGATTGGAGATATTCCTGATAGAACTTTTCTATACCAACTTATGAAAAACGGGAATATATTCGATACTATGTAGGTATCTATGGAGTTTCGCATGGAAGGCGGCGGACTACCCGAAAAGCGGCCGTTGGTTTATAATATAGACACAAACTATGGCAATTTGTTTATGAAATGTTTAGTGAGGATCGGCGTGGAGAGAAAGAAACGACTTGCCTTTCTTCTGGCGGCTCTCCTGCTTTCGGAAGCAGTTTTTGCATCTGCATGGGGAAGCGATTTCGCGATGGAGAATGCCGCAGAGTACCAGTATTCGTCGCATATCACAGGCGATCAATGGATGCACGATGAGACGACGCTCTATTTCAATGATGGCTTCGGCCGGCTGATCGAGTTCCATTTGACAGCGGATCACCAGATGACGGAGCTTTCCATTCGTCAGAATGGCTGCGAAGTCTGGCGGGGATACCTTCCCGGTGCTGACCGCTTCTCCGTAGTACGCGAAGAGTCGATGGGAGAGGTCTATTTCCTGATTTCGTCTGGAGAGAAAGAGTATCGCGCGAGCATCGACAGGGACGATCGATGGAGCGTCTCCGAGTGCAAGAAAAGCATCATGCAGGATAAGACCCGCTTCCCTTGTAATCATTCCGATTCCGCATATTATATATAATTTCTAATGTGACTGCGGGACGGAAATAGTGTATAATATATAAAATTCTATTCGTGAAATTCAGGTGTTCGTTTATCTGTTTTAGACAGCGGCAAGGTGAGGGATATGAAGAGACAGATCCATTTAAAACCGGAAGATTTAAATAAGAGCGACAAGCTGGGGCTGACCTACAATCTGGGTCAGGCGCATAAAAGAATGCTCCTCAAGCAGTCCGGTATCATGCAGAAGTTTGGCTTGACTGCGCGCCAGTCTCTGATTATTGCCTATCTTTCTACCCATAAGAAGGATCTGGTCACACAGAAGACACTGGAAGAACATCTGCACCTGACGAATCCCACCATCACAGTCATGGTGAAGTCCATGATCGACAAAGGCCTTGTGCGTAAGGAGCGCGTGCCGGAAGATGCAAGAAAGTACCGCCTCTTCCTGACAGAAAAAGCCAAGCAGGTCGAGCAGGCGAGCCGTCAGGCAGCCAAGGATCTGGACAAGACTTTCTACGAAGGTGTATCGGAAAGCGATATGCGTATCTTCAAAGGTGTCTTAGGGCAGATCATGAGAAATCTGGATATGATTTAAGGAAATGGCGATTTAATCATTGCTTCCCTGCATACAAAGATGCTTCGAAAGAAGCATCTTTTTTAGTATAATACATGTTGTTTAGAGATATTCGTAAGTGGTTTGAGGGTCAGCCTGTGGGGCGTGCTGTTCTTTGATTATGTGTGAAAGCCTCGCTTGAATTAAAAATTAGAAATGAGAAATGCGAAATGGTGGTGCGGCGCATAAAAAATATGGAAGCGCCGCGGAATTTTGATAGTGCTTTACGCCGCCATCATCGAAAGCGAAGTCGAGGGATCTCTATTGCTGGCAGGTAAACCATATATGTTTGAGTAGGTCAAACGGGAAATTCCTAAGAGGCATAAGTCGGGAATACTGTGTGCCAGAAAGATTTCTCGACAACGCTTTCAATGACGATACGTGTTTCCTGCATCCTAAAATGCAGTGCTCTATGAATGGTGCGCCCCTTCAAATACTTCTCACTTCTCACTAAGTCCCCAAATTGATAAATTGCAATACCAGTCCCTAGTCACTAGTCACTAGTCACTAGTCACTTTCCATTCATTAAAGGAGTTTCTTATGCGTAAACCTATCGTCGCCGTCACAGCCGACACGCTTCTGGCGGATATGAAACCGATCAATCAGAGAATGGCAGACTACGCGCCGCGCCCGCTTTTGAATGCGCTCGGGCGCGCCGGTCTGCTCCCCATCATTGTGGCCTATGATGACTACGCCGGCCCCGAGGAATATGTGGACAGCTTTGATGCACTCGTCCTCTCCGGCGGGCCAAATCCCGCGCCCCGTTTCTACGGAGAAGAGCCGCTCTGGTGCATCGGGCCGACCTACGAGAAGAGAGATATTTTCGAGATCGGGCTCATCAAAGCCTGTCTCAAAGCAGACAAGCCGATCCTCGGTATCTGCCGCGGCCATCAGATCCTGAATGTTGCCTTAGGAGGCAAGCTCTGGCAGGACATGCAGGCACAGAATCCCAAGGCCACCATCCAGCATATGCAGAAAGCGCCGGGAAACATTGCGACCCACTATATAGAAATCGACACGGAAAGCCGCCTGCATGATGTCTTGGGAGACGGGCTCTACGTGAATTCGCGCCATCGCGAAGCCATCAAGAAGCTCGCTGACGGCCTGCGTGTCACGGCAAGAAGCAGAGATGGCATCATCGAAGCGACCGAGAGCGTGAAGAACGATCTCATCACCACAGTCCAGTGGCATCCGGAGAATATGGAGGAAAAAGTGATGGATCCGCTCTTCAAAGCTTTCGCAGAACGCGTCCGGCGTTGGATGGTATAGTAAAAAAGCATAGCCGGGCTTGCATGGCTATGCTATAATATAGGTATATGGAGGGTATACCGCAGCGCGTGGTGGCGCCCGGCACCTCCCAGTAATGTTAAAGGTGAGAAAGGCCGACCGCTGACACGGGGAAACCGCTTGTTAATCAGGCGGCTTTTTTCATGTCAGAAAGGAAATGCTACTTTAGCATCATAACAACGAGTGTTGCGAATGCAATCATTAAGTAAAGCGCTTCGAATGTGCTCATGATACTCAGCTCCTCTCTGATTAACAGGGAGTTCCGAGCTACTGCAGTATACCTTTGCATATTCTATCATATCAGGCACTTAATGCACAAGAAAAGCATAGCCGGGCTTGCATGGCTATGCTTTTTTCATTTTTGAAAAGTGCCGGCCTTTTTGTAGTGAGGTAAGCTTAAAATTTTGATTTAAGCATACTTGCAAAATTGAATTCGTGTGATATAATAACCATGAAGACAGAAGTGAATGTACGGATTCTATTCTGCCTTCACAATATGTCCCGCTTTCCCCGAGCGGGATTTCCACTCCTTTATCTCCTTTTATTTTTACACTCTCACGGAAAAGGGCGGCCCGAAGGCCGCCCTTTTCTTTTGCGCAGGATAACGAATGTGATAAAAGGGCATCAGACGTACTTTGGCGGTCCGAAGCTTCCTGTCAATCAGGAAGGAGCTGAGTGTCATGAGTACTTTTGAAACATTGTACCTGATGATTGCTTTTGCAACTCTCATTGTAATGATGTTGAAATAATGTTTTCCTGACATGAAAAAAGCCGCCTGATTCACAAGCGGGTTTCAGTGTCAGCGGACGGCCTTTCTCACCTTTATTCTTCTGGGGAGCGCCGGACGCTACCACACGCCGAGGTACGCCTACCATTTGTTTATATGATAGCATAGCCACGCAAGTCATGGCTATGCTTTTTGTATGGTCGATGGGCGGCCACGCACTCCATTCTAGCCCTTCCTTGCGCTTTGTGGTAGAATAACATTGAAATGTTGTCTATTAGGAGGTGTTACGTTGTTCGCCTATGCGTTCACGTTTCTTGTGGCACTGGCTGTGACCTTCGTGCTGACGCCGGTGGTGAAGAACTTCGCCATCCGCATCGGTGCCGTCGACAAGCCGGATGCGCGCAAGGTGCATCATGGACTGATACCGCGTCTGGGGGGACTGGCCATTTACGCCGGCTTCATGGTCTCCGTGATCGCGACCATCGGCTTCACCTATGAAATGGTCGGCATCATGGTGGGAGCGACATTTTTGATCGCGGTCGGCATCGCTGACGATGTGTACTCCCTGCCGCCGAAGGTAAAGCTCTTGGGGCAGATCATCGCTGCCGCCATCCCTGTCGTTATTTTCAATATCAATATCGAATGGATCGACGTGCCGCGTCTCGGCATTATTTATTTGCCGGAAATCATATCGCTGCCTCTCACCATTTTCTGGATCATCGGCTTCGTGAATACGGTGAACCTGATCGACGGTCTGGACGGTCTGGCAGCCGGCATTGCGACGATCGCGTCCATCGCCATCGCCCTTCTTGCTTTTCAGATGGGGCAGTGGGTGGCGGCAGCGGCGATGGTCGCCATGACAGGTGCCTGCCTGGCCTTTTTGCAGTATAATTTCAACCCGGCGAAGATCTTCATGGGGGATACCGGCTCCATGTTTCTGGGCTACATCATCTCGGCCGTGTCCGTCATGGGCTCGATGAAGACCGTCGCGACAGCCGTCCTCATCGTGCCGCTTCTCGCACTCACCGTGCCGATCACCGATACTCTCCTTGCGATCGTCCGCAGAAAGTCGAGCGGCGTGCCGATCTTCTCACCGGATAAGAATCACCTGCATCACCGTTTGCTGGCCAAAGGGCTGAATCAGAAGCAGGTCGTGCTCGTCATGTACGCGCTGACGGCCTTTTTCTCCTGCACCGCGCTCATCGTCATTCACCTGTCCCTCTGGATCGGCATCGCGATCGTAGCTATCGCCCTTGTTCTTTTCATCCTTTGGGCAAGGAAGCTCGGCGTCATGCAGGAAATCGTGCCTTCGCCTTATCAGATGGAACAGAAGAAAAAGAAAGATAGTGACTAGTGACTGGTGACTAGTGACTGGTGACTAGTGACTAGCAGCTAGTGACTAGGGATTAGGGATTAGGGATTAGGTTCTTTCCGTGTCAGCCATCTATCCCCTTCCTTTGGAAGGGCATGTGCAAGCGAACTGAATTTTTAGGAGCAAAGCAACGCTAAAATTCAGTGAGACGCCATTTCGAGCAAGGCGAGATAGGGGGTGGCCGAGCGAGAAAGGTCGAGCCAACCTCCGGCGCTGCGCGCCACCTCCTTCCAGAGGAAGGAGGTAGCAAACGGCTTTCGGGCATCGCCCCTCTTATAATTGCGGCGAAGCCGCCACCTGAACCCCGAACCCCGAACCCTGAACCCTGAACCCTGAACCCTTCTCCCAATTTCCCCCCAACAACCATACAAATCTCACCCATTTAAGAGAGGAATGCAAGAATCATGATCAAAGTAATGACGATTTTCGGGACACGGCCGGAAGCCATCAAGATGGCCCCCGTCGTGAAAGAACTTTTGAAGCGTCCGGACATTGATACGAAAGTCTGCCTCACAGCGCAGCATCGCGAGATGCTCGATCAGGTGGTCGATCTCTTCCATCTTCCGGTGGACTACGACCTCGACATCATGAAGAGCGGGCAGTCCCTCTACGACATCACAGCTCGTGTGCTCCGCGGGCTCGAAGATGTACTGAAGAAGGAGAAGCCCGACTACGTACTCGTTCACGGAGATACCACGACCACCTTCACCGCCGCGCTGGCCGCTTTCTATCAGCAGATCAAGATCGGCCATGTCGAAGCCGGCCTTCGTACCGGGAATCTGCTCTCGCCCTTCCCCGAAGAAGCGAACCGCCAGCTGACCGGCGTCCTCTCGAATGTGAATTTTGCTCCGACGGAAACCGCCAGAGAGAATCTTCTCCGCGAGAGCAAGGACGATAAGAACATCTACGTCGTCGGCAATACCGTCATCGATGCCCTGCTTGCGACCGTCAAGAAGGACTATCATTTCGAAGACGCAGAGATCGAAGCCATCGAAGAACACAAGCGCGTGATCCTCGTGACGACGCACCGCCGTGAAAATCTTGGCGCCCCGATGCACCATGTCTACCGCGCGCTCCGCCGTCTGGTAGAAGCTGTGCCGGATACCGAAGTCGTCTTCCCGGTACATAGAAATCCGCTCGTGCGTGAAGCCGTTTCCGAAGAACTCGAAGGCGTAGCAGGCATCCATCTCGTCGAACCGATGGAATACGAACCATTCACCAACCTGATGGCCAGAAGCGCCATCGTCCTCACCGACTCGGGCGGCATTCAGGAAGAAGCCCCGAGCCTTGGCAAGCCCGTCCTTGTCCTTCGCGATACCACCGAACGCCCGGAAGCGGTCGAAGCAGGTACTGTGAAGCTCGTCGGCACCGATGAAGAGAAGATTTTCCAGACAGCCTATGAACTTCTCACGGATGAGAAGGCGTATAAAGCCATGGCAGAAGCTGTGAACCCATACGGAGACGGCCACTCGGCAGAGCGTATTGCGGACGCTCTTCTCTACATCGAAGGATTAAGTGATAAAAAACCGACTAAATTTATAGCCAAGTAAAAATTCCTATGCTATAATGTACATGTGCATTTGCATGTTTTACTTTTGACATGCTTTTTTTAGAAACCATAGCGAGAAACCAGATGGACAACAAGGGGAAACTGCCGAAGGACGATGACTGGCATCCGCTGAGGAGCGCTGCCGTCGCATCAGGGGCAGGCTTGACCATGCTGAGCTCTATCGCTTTGGGTGTATGGGCGGGGCTCAAGATCGATGAATGGCTGGGCACCGATCCATGGGGACTCATTCTGCTGGCGGTTATAGGAGCGGTCAGCGGGCTGTGGTCTGTAATTACACAGATATTAGGTAAGAAATGATATGAACTTCGACTTGACTTTTCCACACTATGCCAAGCGTATGACCAAGTACATCCTGGTCATCGCTGCCATTGGTGCAGCCATACTGCTTGCTTGGCAGGGCTGGGCATATGCGATTGCCTGGGGGTTGGGCTGCCTGTTTCATATCTTTTTTTTCGAGGCCATACTTTTCCTTTTCAGGAAATGGGAGAGACTTGGGAAAAGCGTCGAGTACATCGGCCGCCGTCTGGTGGTCTGTACCATGATGCGCTTCGTTCTGGAGATTCTTCTCTGCGTGGCCGTCATCTTTTCGCCGATTGAGATCTTCGGCTTCTTAGGTGGCTTACTTACACTGCCCGTCGCTACAGTGGTGGAGCGGCTGGTCGGTTTAATTAAGGAGTAGTTTTCTTGATATCCTTGTAAGAGAAAGGGGGTGAGAATATGCATCTTCATACGGGTACACATGTTGTAGAGCAGCTCTTTGGTATGTCTGTAAATATGGATACGCTTTTTACCACGTGGCTTACTGCCATCATTGTCTTCATCGCCGTATTTGCAGCGACCAGAGGCAGATCCCTGATCCCGGGGGGCTGGCAGAATGTGATCGAAATGGTGATCGAAGGTCTTTGCTCTCAGTTTGAAAGCAATGTCGGGTCGAAATACCGTCAGGTAGCGACCGTCCTTCTGACACTGTTCCTCTTCATCTTCACCGCGAACCAGATCGGCCTTCTGCCGACAGAACACCTGACTGCGTCCCCGACGAATGACGTGAATACCACGCTGGGTCTGGCGATTGCCGGCTCGCTCATCACGCACTTCTACTTCATCAAGTGCAAGGGATTTGGACACTGGGCTTCCCATTTCTTCAAACCGTTCCCGGTATTCGTCGTTATGAATCTGCTCGAAGAAGTCTCCAAGCCAATTACGCTGGCTATGCGTCTATTCGGCAACATTCTCGCAGGCGAAATTCTGCTGGAAATCCTGTATTTCCTCTGCCCATGGCTCGTACCTATGATCTGGATCGCCGTTTCGTTATTCATCGGTCTGGTTCAGGCATACATTTTCACCACCCTGACATCTGTATACATGAAGGAAAGCGTCGACTGACCGGCATCAGAAAACAGGGAAAGCGCACCGCCGCTTCAAACCGGTACGGCACCGTCCGTCCAAACGGCAACTCACATGGCCCTGCCTGACCAATCCACAGGGCAGAGAGCCGAAAATCATTTTTATAATTCTCTAGGAGGAATTAACATCATGGATCAGACTATCGTTGCACAGTATTCCCTTATCGCAGCAGCACTCATCGCTTGCGTTGCAGCTCTTGCAGCAGCATTCTCCGACTCCAGAGCCGCTTGCAAAGCTCTCGAAGGCATGACCCGTCAGCCGGAAATCGCTGGTAAACTGTTCACCAACATGCTCGTTGCTATCGGCCTTATCGAATCTATTCCGATTATCGCTATCGTTATCGCTCTCGTACTCGTATTCGCTAACCCATTCCTGAAATAATTATTCCTGCTTATCGATCGATAATTAAGGAATAGCCTTGAAGGAGGGAACGAATTGGTAGAACTGAATGGTACACTGCTGATTCAGATCATCAACTTTATTATTCTCTGTGCTATTCTTGGCCATTTCTGCTACAAGCCGGTACTCAAAGTACTCGACGACCGCAAAGCTCGTATTAAAAACGACCTGGACAGCGCTGCCCAGTCCAAGGCTGCTGCTGAAGAGCTGAAAGTCAGCTACGAAGCCCAGCTGAAAGACGCACAGGCAAAAGCCCAGGAAATTGTGGACAAAGCAGTCAAGGAAGCCAAGGTGCAGGCGCAGGCACAGATTGATGAAGCCCATGCATCTATCGCTAAAGCAAAGGAACAGGCCAGCCAGCAGATCGAAAGAGAACGCAAGGATGCTCTGGAAGATTTGAAGGCTCAGGTGGCAGTCCTTTCCTGCGATATTGCAGCCAAGATCATCAGCAAGAACATGACGCCGGACGCCAACGACCGGCTCATCGCAGAAAGCATCGCAAAGCTGGATGCTAAAAAAGCAGGTAAATAATCATGGATAAGAACGTAATCCTTGCAAAGAAATACGGTCGCGCCATCTATGAAATTGCTGCTGAACAGAACAGCTTGGAAAAAACGGAAGAAGAACTTCACCTGATCGCAGACGCCATCAAGGAACATGCGGATCTGAAGGAACTTCTTTTCCATCCTCTGCTTGCAAAGGATGTCAAGAAAGATACGATTAAGAAATTATTTGCAGATAAGGTTCAGCCTGTCGTTCTGCAGTTCTGCTATGTCGTAATCGACAGAGACCGCATTACCGACTTCCCCGCTATGGTAGACGTATATACGACTCTCGCGCATCATGGCATGGGCATCGAAGAAGCTGTGGTAACCTCCGCACTCCCGATGACCAAGTCCCAGGTGGAAGCATTGAAAGCGAAACTCTCCGAAATTACAGGGAAGAAGATTCTCATGAAGCAGAAAGTGGACACGGCGCTGATTGGCGGTTTCACCGTTCAAGTGGGCGACCGCCTGATCGATGGGTCCGTAGCCAGACAGCTGCAGACACTGAAAGCTATTATGATGCAAAGAGATTGAGGTGACTTCTAGGAAATGAAAATCAGTTCAGATGAAATTACATCTGTCATTAAAAAACAGATTGAAAACTACAAAGTAGACCTCAATGTCGATGAAGTTGGTACGGTTCTTGAAGTCGGCGACGGTATCGCTCATATCTATGGGCTCGAAAACTGCATGGCCGGCGAACTGCTTGAACTGCCTAACGGCGTATATGGCATGGCTCTTAACCTGGAAGAAAGCAACGTAGGTGCCGTTCTTCTGGGCCGCGCTGAAACCATTAAAGAAGGCGACACAGTCAAGAGAACAGGCCGTCTGATGCAGGTCCCGGTAGGGGACGCTGTTATCGGCCGCGTTGTCAATGCACTGGGTCAGCCGATCGATGGCAAAGGCGAAATCAAGACCGCCGAATTCCGCGACATTGAAATTAAAGCACCGGGCATTGCTGACAGACAGCCAGTCAATGTACCGCTGCAGACTGGTCTGAAATGTATCGACTCCATGGTTCCGATCGGCCGTGGTCAGCGTGAACTTATCATCGGTGACCGTGGTACCGGTAAAACCGCTATCGGTATTGATACCATTCTGAACCAGAAGGGTCAGAACGTTATTTGTATTTATGTATCCATCGGCCAGAAAAACTCCAACGTCGTTCGTGTATACGAAAGACTGAAGCAGGCTGGCGCTATGGACTACTCCATCATCGTCCACGCAGGCGCATCCGAAGGCTCCCCGATGCAGTACCTGGCACCATACTCCGGTGTCTCCATCGCGGAATACTTCATGCATCAGGGCAAAGACGTCCTCATCATTTATGATGACCTCTCCAAGCACGCTGTCGCATACCGTGCTATGTCCCTGCTGCTCCGTCGTCCACCAGGACGTGAAGCTTACCCAGGCGACGTATTCTACCTGCACTCCAGACTGCTGGAACGTGCTGCCCGTCTTTCCAAAGAACTCGGCGGCGGCTCTATCACTGCTCTTCCGATCATCGAAACTCTGGCAGGCGACGTAGGCGCATACATCCCGACCAACGTTATTTCCATCACCGACGGTCAGATCTACCTCGAAACCGCACTCTTCTACTCCGGTATCCGTCCGGCTATCAATGTCGGCCTCTCCGTATCCCGTGTAGGCGGTTCCGCACAGATCAAAGCGATGAAACAGGTCGCAGGTACCCTGCGTCTGGACCTCGCTCAGTATCGCGAACTCGCAGCATTTGCTCAGTTCGGCTCCGACCTCGACGCTGCCACCAAGGCACAGATCGACCGCGGCCAGAGAACCACAGAAATCCTGAAACAGCCACAGTACTCCCCATACCCGGTCGAAGATCAGGTACAGGCGATCTATGTAGCCGTCAACGGATACTTGGATGATGTAGAAGTCAATGAAGTCGTTGATTTCGAACATCAGATTCTCGCATTCCTCCACAGCAGCCATCCGGAAATCGGCGAAGACATCATCAAGAATAAGAAACTGACTGATGAAAACGAAGAAAGACTGAAAGCTGCTATTGTTGAATTCAAAGAACGCTACAACGCAAAAAAGTCTGAAACGGTAGAGGGGTGATCTGATTGGAAAGTACGCGTGATATAAAAGGGCGCATTAAATCTGTCACCAACATCCAGCAGATCACAAAAGCAATGAAGATGGTCGCCGCAGCCCGTCTGCGTAAAGCAGAAGAAAAAGCAAACGGCTCCCGTCCCTATGCTGAAAAAATCGGAGAGCTTCTGCGCCGTGCTTCTTCGGTAACACCCGGTTTCACCAGCCCGCTCTTTAGAACAGGCAAAGTGAAGAAGGTCGGCTATCTTGTCATCAGTGCAGATAAAGGCCTCGCCGGTGCTTATAACTCCAATGTTATGAAGCAGACCTTAAGTGAAATCTCCGGTAAGGATCGGTCAGAGTATGCACTCTACGTGTGCGGCAAGCAGGGAAGAAACTACCTGAAATTCCGCGGCTATGATCTGGATTCCTATCATTTCGGCTTTTCTGACAAACCGTCGGCACAGGACTCCATCGCTCTTGCAAAAGAAATGGTGGACTACTTCACCAAAGAAGAAGTCGACGAAGTCTACATTATTTACACAAAATTCATCACTGCTCTCCGCCAGCAGGTGAAGGTACAGAAATTACTTCCTGTCGAATCGCCGAAGGCAGAAGCAGGCGAAGCAGACAAAGAACCATCCGTGGATGATGAATACATCTTCCTGCCGGATGCAGGCACAGTCCTTTCCAAGCTGCTTCCTGAATATGTACAGGTGCAGGTTTACAACGCCATGCTCCAGTCCGCTGCCTCCGAACTTGGCAGCCGAATGGCAGCTATGTCCGCTGCAACCGACAACGCGACCGAAAGAATCGCCGACCTCAACCTTACGTACAACAAAGCACGTCAGGCACAGGTCACCAACGAAATTTCCGAAATCGTCGGCGGCGCAGCTGCGCTTGAATAAACCCGCATAAAGAATTTAAGGAGGAATGCTTCTTCATGGCAAATGAAAAGGAGATGCAGGTAGGTAAAGTAGTCCAGATCATCGGCGCAGTCGTAGATATTGCATTCGATGACGACAAAGAACTCCCTGCTATCTATAACGCAATCCATGTAAAAGATGATAAATCCGGCGTTCCTGTTGATGTTATCTGTGAAACCATGCAGCACCTCGGCGACGGCGTCGTCCGTGCCGTAGCTATGAGCTCCACAGATGGCATGGTACGTGGAATGAAAGCAGTCGACACCGGCCGTGCTATTGCAGCACCGGTAGGCGACGGCTGCCTTGGACGTATTTTCAACGTTCTCGGACAGACAGTAGATAACGATCCGGCCAAAGTACCGGCATCCGACTACTGGCCGATTCATCGCCCGGCACCGGCCTTCAAAGACCAGTCCCCGGCAGCTGAAATTTTCGAAACCGGCATCAAAGTCGTTGACCTGATCTGCCCATACGCAAAAGGCGGTAAGATCGGTCTGTTCGGCGGTGCAGGCGTAGGTAAAACAGTCCTGATTCAGGAACTGATCCACAACGTAGCGACCGAACATGATGGCTGCTCCGTATTCTGCGGCGTAGGCGAACGTACCCGTGAAGGCAACGACCTCTGGGGCGAAATGAAAGACTCCGGCGTCCTGAACAAAGTAGCACTGGTCTATGGCCAGATGAACGAACCTCCGGGAGCTCGTATGAGAGTCGCCCTGACAGGTCTGACCATGGCAGAATACTTCCGTGATAAACAGGGCCAGGACGTACTGCTCTTCGTCGACAACATTTTCCGTTTCGTACAGGCAGGCTCCGAAGTATCCGCACTGCTCGGTCGTATGCCGTCTGCCGTAGGTTACCAGCCAACGCTCGCAACCGATATCGGCGAACTGCAGGAACGAATCACTTCCACCAAGACCGGCTCCATCACATCCATTCAGGCTGTATATGTACCGGCCGATGACCTCACCGACCCGGCTCCGGCTGGCGTATTCACCCACCTGGATGCTACCACGGTACTGAACCGTTCCATCGCCGAACTGGGTATTTACCCGGCAGTCGATCCGCTGGACTCCACTTCCCGTATCCTTGATCCGAACGTACTCGGCGAGGAACACTACGAAGTAGCCCGCGGCGTACAGGCTATTCTGCAGCGCTACAAAGAACTGCAGGATATCATCGCCATCCTCGGTATGGAAGAACTTTCTGATGACGACAAGGTCATCGTTGCTCGCGCAAGAAAGATCCAGAGATTCCTGTCTCAGCCGTTCTTCGTAGCTGAACAGTTCACAGGCTCCCCAGGTAGATATGTACCGCTGAAGGAAACCATCAGAGGCTTCAAGGAAATCCTTGCAGGCCAGCACGATGATATGCCTGAAGGCGCATTCTACATGGTCGGCACAATTGATGAAGCAATCGAAAAGGCTGAAAAGATGAAGAAAGGGGAATAAGCCATGGCTGATACCCTTACTCACTCCATGCACGTGGAAGTCATCAGTCCGGATGGTCCGATCTTTAGTGAAGACAATGTGGACATGGTGGTGGCCCGCGCAGAAGACGGCGAATTTGCTGTCTTGAAAAACCATCTGCCTCTGGCAGCCGCTTTGGAAATGTGCGTTGTACGCATTAAAAAAGCAGCTGAAGAACAGAAGGTCGCTGTATTCGGCGGGTTCTTGGAAAACTCCAAGAACAACGTAAACATCGTGGCTCCGCTGGCTGAGCTGGCTGAAACCATCGATGTAGCACGCGCCCAGGCAGCGAAAAAGCGTGCAGAAGACAGACTGGCTTCTCACAGCGCAAACATCGATATGGATCGCGCAAGACTCGCTCTCATGCGTGCACTGACACGCCTCAAAGCGACCGGAACGATCTGATAGAGAAACAAAAAAGGAGCTGTGAAGAAATGAATCCTCATTTCTTCACAGCTCCTTTTTACTTTGCTTTCATTTGGTTCAGGGTTCAAGGTTCAGGGCTCTCGTGGCGGCTTCGCCGCCTTTTTTTAGAAGATGGTATTCTCGTATCGCAGCCTTCCCCTCTAGGGAATGCTATTAAGTTAAGTGACAGAACGTTCTTGGCTCCCCATCGGGGGAGCTGCCCGAAGGGGTTGTGCAAGCGAACTGGATTTTTAGGAGTGAAGCGACACGAAAAT
>CAVBQN010000035.1:0-18479 GCA_963597545.1 Fusicatenibacter saccharivorans | reverse complement strand
TTGAACCCTGAACCCTGAACCAAATGAAAGCAAAGTAAAAAGGGGCTGTGAAGAAATGCGGATTCATTTCTTCACAGCTCCTTTTTACTGTATGATTTTTAATTCTTCCAGCAAATGAATATCGATGGGGGTATATGCATCCGGGTGACTTCTGAGGTAGTGCTGCTCCTCTTCGGCCGCAGGGTAGAAATTCACCAGCTCTTTCATCTCTGTCCTGACCTTCGGGCGCAACTTCCCTTCTCCTTCGAATTCATTGACAACAAGGGCATTGTCCGTCATCTGATGAGCGACGCCGCGATTCTGCAGGAAAACGAGGAAGTAGCTGATCTGTGGCACGTCCTCCTTGCTCGTGTAGTAGATCCCGCTTCGGTACTGCGGGCCGACATATTTTCCCTGAATGCCATCGGTGTAAGGATTGATGATGGTGAAGAATACATTAAGGAGCATACCGATGTCGATTTTCTTCGGATTGTACGTAACCTTCACGCACTCCACAGCCTCTGCGCTCCCATCGGCGACCTGCTCCTTCGTCGGAGCTTCGATACAGCTATTCGCATAGCCCGCCTGGGTATCTACGACACCGTAAATCCTGGAAAACACTTCCTGCAGCCCATGGAATGACCCACCGGCCAGGTATAGATCTTTGGTAAACAATTAGGAGTTCTCCTTTGTATGTTACTTGTAAAATAGGCAGAAACGGATACAGGCTCTGGTCTATAAGAAACGAAATCGATCCGTGAACGGGATCTCCGTCGCCGGCTACCGGTCACTTGCGATCCCTGATCCGCCAGATGCTCTCTACTTTTTCGTTTCCTCCAAATGCTTGATGGATGCGCGATCCATATCGAAGGAGCGGATGAGCTCCGTGACGGCCTGACTTGGGGAGACGACGCCCGCAAGGACAGCAGCTTTCACAGACGGCAGGCGGCTCTTGATGAGCGGATCGCCGAAGAAGAGATTGTGCAGGTGTTCATCGATCATGTTATTCATCCAGTCAATGATCTGACGCTGACGACGGCTCTCGAAAATGCCCGATTTCTTCGTGACCTTTTCAAATTCGCGCATGACAGCCCACAGTTCGAGCAGCCCGGTCTTTTTGATGGCAGAGCAGCGGTAAGCATGGGTTTTCCAGCCTTCGGTAGCCGGACGGATGAATTCGCACATTCTTTCATACTCGCCCTGCGCGACCTTGGCACGCTCGAGGTTATCCCCATCCGCTTTGTTGACAACGATGGCATCGGCAAGCTCCATGATGCCTTTCTTGATGCCCTGGAGGTCATCGCCGGCCCCTGTCAGTACGACGAGCATGAAGAAATCGACCATGGAGCGGACCGTGGTCTCCGACTGGCCGACACCGACGGTCTCGACAAGGATGACATCACAGCCTGCAGCTTCGCAGAGGAGCATGGTCTCGCGGGATTTTCTCGCGACACCGCCCAAAGTGCCTTTGGATGGAGATGGTCGAATGAAGCAGTTTGGTTCACGAGACAGGTTCTGCATACGGGTCTTATCCCCGAGGATAGAGCCGCCGGTGATGGATGAGGTCGGGTCGACGGCAAGAACGGCGACTTTGTAGCCCTGATGGCAGAGCATCTGGCCGAAGGACTCGATGAAGGTCGATTTACCGGCTCCCGGTACACCGGTGATACCGATACGAAGAGCTTTGCCCGTTTTAGGAAGAAGTCCCTGCAGTACGCGCTGCGCTTTGTCGAAATCTTTCGGCGCATTGCTTTCGATGAGTGTGATGGCCTTGGACAGCGTCACACGATCCCCTTTGGCCACACCGTCGATGTACTGCTCAACGGTCATTTTCTTACGAAGCGGCACTTTTCGAAGCGGAGCATCTGGGTATTCCTTCGCCCCGGTGATGCTGTTTGCCGTGGTATCTATCCCACGCATGACAGAGCAGGCGAATTCAGGATTTTTTTCTTCTGGTACCCAGCTGGGTCTTAAATCATCATTGTTTTCAGGCATTTGTCATACCCTCCCTTTCCTGGCTTCTCCCCCTGTAGATGGATCATGAAAAGGAGGACTGCCAAATGAAAATATGATGTGTATCAAGCATGATTCATTGGTCGTGATAGTGACCGGCCGCGGTGACTATCCATCACCATTTCCATTCCTCTGTTTTCCGGACTATCACTCGATTTGGATTGCAAGCCCTGCTAGGGAGCTGAGGTCGCCCTCGGCTCCGCGCAGGACAAGAAATCAGATTTCCTAAAAATGTTTCTGCCACTATTCCAGCTGCGAAATGGTCATTGGTTCAGGGTTCGGGGTTCAGGTTAGGGTATCACCATTTCCAGTAAACCCCTGAACCCTGAACCTTGAACCCTTTGCCGATACGCATTGAATGACAGTGTCAGAAAACGTTAGGCGACCTTATTCTGCCTTAGCTTCTTCCTTAGCACGGTCTACGAGCATCTGGAGCAGCTTGATGCAGCATTTCGGAATGTTGGTGCCTGGTCCGAAGATAGCAACTGCACCATGATCGTACAGGAATTCGTAATCCTGTGGCGGGATAACGCCGCCGATAGCTACGAGGATATCTTCACGGCCGAGTTTCTTCAAGTCTTCAACGATAGCCGGGAGCAGGGTCTTATGACCTGCTGCCAGGGAAGAGAAGCCGACCATATGAACGTCGTTGTCGACGGCATCCTGTGCCGCTTCTTCCGGAGTCTGGAAGAGCGGGCCTACGTCGACATCCCAGCCCATATCTGCGAAGGAGGTAGCAAGGACTTTCTGGCCTCTGTCGTGACCATCCTGGCCCATCTTCGCGAGGAAGATACGCGGGCGACGGCCTTCGAGAGCTTCGAATTCGTTAGCCAGTTTCTTTGCTTCGTCCAGTTCGGAGGTGTCATCGAATTCATTGGAGTATACGCCGGAAATGGTGTGGATGACTGCATTGAAGCGGCCGGATACCTTTTCAACAGCGTCAGAGATTTCGCCAAGGGATGCACGGTCATGTGCTGCCTGAACAGCAGCTTCCAGAAGGTTGCCGTTGTCACGGGATTCTGCACACTTGGTGATGGCTTCGAGGTCGCGGCGGACAGCTTCCGGATCGCGGATGCTTCTGAGTTTTTCGAGGCGTTTGATCTGTGCGTTACGTACAGCGGTGTTATCGATGGAGAGAACGTTCAGCGGATCTTCCTTCGCCAGTCTGTACTTGTTCAGGCCGACAATGGTTTCACGGCCGGAGTCGATATCTGCCTGACGACGAGCGGCGCATTCTTCGATACGCATCTTCGGAAGGCCGGTGGAGATAGCCTTGGACATGCCGCCCAGCGCTTCAACTTCCTGAATGTGTGCCCATGCACGTTTGATGATCTCGTTGGTGAGGTATTCCACATAGTAGGAGCCGCCCCATGGATCGATGATCTTGCAGACTTTGGTTTCATCCTGGATGTAAAGCTGGGTGTTACGAGCCAGACGTGCAGAGAAGTCGGTCGGCAGAGCGATTGCTTCGTCGAGTGCGTTGGTATGCAGGGACTGGGTGTGGCCGAGAGCGGCAGACATAGCTTCCATACAGGTACGGCCGATGTTGTTGAATGGATCCTGTTCGGTGAGGGACCAGCCGGAGGTCTGGGAGTGGGTACGCAGAGCCATGGATTTCGGATTCTTCGCGCCGAAGCCTTTGAGGATCTTCGCCCAGAGGACACGAGCAGCGCGCATCTTTGCGACTTCCATGAAGTAGTTCTTGCCCTGATCCCAGAAGAAGGACAGACGCTTTGCGAAAGCATCGACAGGCAGACCTGCTTTTTCGCCGCAGCGGATGTATTCCATGCCGTCTGCCAGCGTGTAACCGATTTCCAGATCGCAGGTAGCACCGCATTCCTGAATGTGGTAGCCGGAAATGGAAATGGAGTTGAACTTCGGCATGTACTTGGTGGTGTATTCGAAAATATCACCGATGATACGCATGGACATAGCCGGTGGGTAAATGTAGGTGTTACGAACCATGAATTCCTTCAGGATATCGTTCTGAATGGTACCAGCAAGGATCTTCTTGTCGACGCCCTGTTCGATGCCGGCGGAAATGAAGAATGCCAGAATCGGAAGAACGGCGCCGTTCATGGTCATGGATACGGACATCTGGTCCAGCGGGATGCCGTCGAAGAGGATGTTCATATCAAGCATGGAGCATACGGATACGCCTGCTTTACCTACGTCGCCGATAACGCGCGGGTTATCCGCATCGTAGCCGCGGTGGGTCGGAAGGTCGAATGCAATGGACAGACCTTTCTGGCCTGCTGCCAGGTTTCTCTTATAGAAAGCGTTGGATTCTTCGGCGGTGGAGAAACCAGCGTACTGACGAACGGTCCATGGACGGAATACATACATGGTGGAGTATGGTCCGCGAAGGAATGGAGGAATACCGCTCATGAAGTCCAGATGATTGCAGTCATCATAGACATCTTTGGTATAGAAGGGAGCGACCGGGATCTTTTCCATGGTCGGTTCATAGAGTGCATCAAAGCCTTTGCCGGTCTTGGCTTCCAGCTTTTCCTTCCACTCATCATAGGAGCAGTGTGGATGTTCCCCCAGAGACAGCTGTGTGAAATCAGGATTTGTGTTTGCCATTATTCAATCATTCCTTTCTTTTTCTGCAGCATGCGGAGAATTTCGTAGCAGTTCGCTTTGACGCTGATGAAATCATCTACGCCAGCCTTGCGGTAGGTTTCTTCCAGATCCTTTGGAGCTGCGCCTGCGAGGAAGAGGGTGCCGTCGCCCAGAACTTCTTTCAGTCTCGGAGCCAGAGCCGGTACATCTTCCGGATAGGTCGCATCCGTGGAGCAGATGACAGCCACATCATATGGGGTGCCTTTGTCATCAGCACCGGCTTTCAGTGCTTCTACGCACTTATCCCAGCGGGAGCCCGGCTTGTCTTCGTCATCCTGGAAACCATTATTGAGATGGACATTGAATTCGCCGACCTGCAGGAAGGAGGTGGAGAAGTCTGCTCTGGCTTTATGCTGCGGGATCTTGCCCATGTTTGCGAGGAAGATCTCGACATTCTTGCCAGTCTTTTCTTTGTATGCTTCGGTATCAAAGCGGAGGGCTTCGAAGCGTTCCGTCCAGCGGTGTGCATCGATCTTTTCGATAGCGATAGAGCCTTCTGCGCTGCCTGCCACTTCGTTGATTTCACCGATGGTTGCACCGGCAGTAGCAGCAGCTGCTGCTTTGTCGATGGCTTCGCCTTCGCCGGCATCTTTGAGTTCTGCCAGTTTCTGGCTTCTGAACGCAAGATCAAGATCCGCGCGGTATGCCTTAGCTGCATCGCCGAGTTCTTTCTTGATCGCGTCAGTATCTTCCGGACGAGCTTCCAGAAGCACTTCGCCCATCAGCGGGTACATGTTATTGCCGACAGCACGGTCTTTTCTGAGATCCAGTGCTTTGAAACGTTTTTCGAGGACAGCTTTGATTTCCTTCTGCGGATAGCCTTCTTCGATCGCTTTGGTCATGCCGCCCAGAGATTCGATCTTCTGGAATTCAGCCCAGATCTTTTCAGCCATCTCTTTGGTGAGTTTTTCAATCGCCCAGGAGCCGCCAGCTGCATCGATCGGGCGCAGCATGCCGAATTCTTCCTGCAGCATGATCTGCAGGTTTCTAGCGATACGGCGGGAGAATTCGTCACCTTTTCTGACAGTATCATCATATGGTGCATTTTCGTAGGTATCTACACCGCCAACGACAGCAGAGAATGCTTCCGTGGTGTTGCGGAGCATGTTCACGCCCACATCGAAAATGGTCTTGGTGAAGAATGCCGGTTTTGCATGGATCTTCATTGAGCGGTCTTCTTCTTCCGCACCGAAAGCCTTCATGATGTTCGACCATACCTGACGAGCTGCACGAAGTTTTGCGATTTCAATGAAGAACGTAGCGCCTACATTGAAGCCGAAGTAGAAGGACTGTGCGATATCATGAATGGAAATGCCTCTCTTCAGCATTTCACGGATATACTCTACAGCAACGCCGAAGGTATATGCGATTTCCTGTACGGCCTGTGCGCCGCCCAGGGAGAATACATCAGAAGTGATGAATACGGTCGCTACGCTCGGTGCATTCTTGCGAGCCCAGCGAATGGTCTCTGCCATCTGGTCGTATGCTTTTTCAAGGCTTTCCTTATTCTTGCCATCAGTCAGCAGCTGTGTCAACGGGCTTCCACCGATCACGCCATGAAGCGAGGACACATCTTTTCCCTGTGCTTTGACTGCGGCAGCCACCATAGCAAGCGGTGCCAGAGCAGATTCGCCGGTATACATCATGAATGGATACTTCGCAAGATCCAGACCATCCAGAAGGTTATGTACATCTTCGAGAGTGGTCAGAGAAACGCCGGTTTCACCTGGTTTTTCAGCGTCTGTCACATCCATGCCATGCAGAGTGGATGCATCGAGGCGTACATTGTATACCGTAGAACCACGATCGATTTCGTGTTTCAGGAGCTCATTATTTTCCTTCGGAAGTGCTTCATCACAAGACTGTGCAATGCCCCATGGTTCTTCTTTGTAACCATTGACTTTCTGGCCGCGCATGAAATCTCCCATGCCCGGATAGTCATCAGTCGGCAGGATCGCATCCTGTGCGTCCGGACCTGTACGCAGGGTATAAATCGGGCTGAAGGTGATCCCTTCATAAGTCTTGGTATACATCAGCTTATCGAACGGCTTGCCCTTCAAAAGAGCGTTGCACGCATCTACCCATTCCTCGTAGGTTGGCGGTGTGAATTCATCAAATGTGACCTGTGGGAAATCGGTTTTGCCTTCCGACTGTTTCAGAATCGCTTCCAATTCCTTATCGGTAAGCTGTCTTTCCTGATTTTCCGCGGATGTTGCTTTTGTTACTTCATCCATGAAATAGTTCCTCCTTTAATAATTTATGGCCGCTCACTGACTTGCCAGTGCAAATCAATCAGAGCGCCCCTTTAGACAATTTCACTCAGACAGAAAGTTCACCTCCTTCAGGTTCACGTCTTGGTCCTACCATAAAAAAACGACTGACCCAGTGGGGGCAGCCGGAAAATAATGAGACCAGGACCGATCTCAATCCCCTCCCCATCTCTCGCAGGTTGACGGAAATACTGATCTTCTCACAAGCCATGATCTTAGACAGAATCAAATCATGTCTTGGATAGATCCCTACTTCCTTCGCGGTGATTCATTGGCAGATAGTTCTCCTGGCTCGGGCTCCTCATCTCTTCACGCCTTCCCAGACTTTCGCCCAGTGACATATCTGTGAGAGACTCCTCCTTACAGTGGCGGGACCGCTCCGGCTTTGACCGGATTCTCTTTTATGCTTTCGCATCTGCCAGCCATATGAAATTGTCTAAATGACTACAGTCTCAGTATAATTCATATTCTTCTCAGTGTCAATCAATGTTTTTCTCCGTCTTATACATTTCTTGCTAATATTGCATCTGAAATCACAAATTATACATTGAACAGTAGCTATGATTTATATTATAATAGATTTGCATGTAAAGTTTATTTCATTATCATTATTTTTATTCTCATACAAGGAGCTTACCATGGCACTCGATCCGAAAACCAAAGAAACCGTCAGAGAAGAAGCCCTTCGGCTTTCTAAAGAATTTGCTGCACTTGATGGCAGACGCCCGCGTGTTCTCCTCATAGAAATGGAAAATGATCTCGAAAGCGATCGTGAAGAACGAAAACTGGCCGCCAATGCATTGGCAGACTCCGGCTGGGACGTAGACGTCAGCCCCTCGCAGCAGCCGGAGGATGCTGCCAAGGGGGCAGCAGACAATGACGTTCACTTCGTCTTCTACACCACGACCGGTGACGCCAGAGGTAAGAATGCTGTCGCCCTCTCGCGAGCTCTCGCTCTTTATGGTCGTGATGATATCCTGATCGCCGTTCATCAGGTACCGCCCGAAGAAAAGGAGTCTCTCTTCCGCTACGGCATCCTCTGTGCCTTCCCCAAGGACTATGATTACCTCCAGGCTTCCCTCACCATGCTCCGTATCTTGATCGCAAGAGAGAAGCAGGAAATGGAAGAGGATGATGCCTACTAAGGCGTGGCTGCAAGCTGCCAGCAAAAGAGCAGAGATCAGCCGAGAGGACGTATCCACCTTTACCATGAATGGGATCTTTCGCTTCCCCCTGTCGGTGCCGCCATTTCATATCCGCTATGAAGCCTTGGCTTTTCGGTGCTGACACTACAACCGAATACAAAAGCAACGTGTGATCCGCTTACGGCGGAAACGCGGGATCGAAAACGGAGTGCCTGATTCTCTTGCGCACTCCGTTTTATTGCAACAAAAAAGCAGCGCATACGCGCTGCTTTTTCATATCGGCTATTAGCCAACGGTGAAGAGAACGTCGCCGCCCTGTACGGACTGGCCTTCGGATACCGGCATGCCGGTGATCTTGCCATCGCATGGAGCCATGATCGGGTTGCCCATTTTCATAGCTTCGAGAACGAGGACTTCGTCGCCGGAAGCAACTGCATCGCCAACATGTTTGTTGATGCGGATAACTTTGCCCGGCATCGGAGCTTCAACGGATTCGCCTGCGCCTGCAGGAGCTGCTGCCGGAGCTGGAGCTGGAGCCGGTGCTGGAGCCGGAGCCGGTGCCGGAGCTGCTGCTACCGGAGCCGGTGCTGGAGCTGCTGCCGGAGCTGCTGCTACCGGAGCCGGAGCTGCTGCTGCAGCGCCGCCATCTTTAACTACTACATCGTAATCCTGGCCGTTAACTGTTACAGTAAATTTTCTCATTGTCTTTCCTCCTAAATGATTGTACTTTCAACTTTCAATTAGAACTGCTGAGTGCCGGAAACACCTGCAAGACGAGATGCAGAGGTCCAGCCACTTCTAGCTGCCGGGCGGATGGAGACGATTTCGCCGCCACCCATAGCAACGATTGCAGCAGCGATTGCTGCTACAACTGCACCATTGTCAGCTGCTTTCGGAGCTGCTGCTCTAGCTGGAGCTGCCTTCTTCGGAGCTGCTGCCGGTGCCGGTGCTGCGGACTGATTGAGAGATGAACGTACCTGCCAGATCATGATCAGCGCTACTACTGCTACGATAGCAGCAAATACCGCGATATACATAACTGTGTTGTTATCCATCTGTACCCATCCTTTCAATTAGAGTTTTTCTTGCAGCAAATATTACAGCGGAATGTTGCCGTGTTTCTTTGCTGGATGTACTTCGTGCTTGGAAGCAAGCATCTTCAGTGCATTGATGATTGTCGGACGAGTGTTTCTCGGATCGATAACTGCGTCTACATAGCCACGTTCAGCAGCTTTGTATGGAGTAGCGAATTCTTCGACGTATTCAGCTGTACGCTGTTCTTTGTTCGGGTCTTTCTTGAAGATGATGTTTGCAGCGCCTGCAGGTCCCATAACAGCGATTTCAGCGGTTGGCCAAGCGAATACCTGGTCAGCGCCCTGTTCACGGGAGCACATAGCGATGTAGGAACCACCGTAAGCTTTACGGAGGATCATGGTGATCTTCGGAACGGTTGCTTCGCAGTATGCGAACAGCATCTTAGCGCCGTGACGAATTACGCCGGCATATTCCTGCTGTTTGCCTGGCAGGAAGCCTGGTACATCGACAATGTTTACAACCGGGATGTTGAAGCAGTCGCAGAAACGGATGAAGCGAGCGGATTTATCGGATGCATTGTAGTCAAGGCAGCCTGCCATGAATGCTGGCTGGTTTGCAATGATACCAACGGTCTGTCCGTCGAAACGTGCGAAGCAGGTAATGATATTCTTAGCGAATTCTTTAGCTACATCGTAGTATTCACCGTTATCTACAACGGATTTGATAACGTCATACATGTTGTATGGAGCGTTGGAGTTTTCTGGCATGATGGTATCGAGAGCCGGATCGGTTCTGGTCGGATCATCACCGGTTTCAACGATAGGAGCATCTTCCATGTTGTTGCTCGGCAGGAAGGAGAGCAGGTAACGAATCTGTTTAATGCAGTCTTCGTCGTTGTCGCAAGCGAACTGAGCTACACCGGAAGTACGGTTGTGGGTCATAGCACCGCCGAGAGCTTCAGCGGTGATCTTTTCGCCTGTTACGGATTCAACTACTGCCGGGCCGGTCAGGAACATCTGGGATGTTTTCTTGACCATGTAAATGAAGTCGGTCAGAGCTGGGGAGTATACAGCGCCGCCTGCAGATGGTCCCATGATAGCGGAAATCTGCGGAATAACGCCGGATGCAATGGTGTTGCACCAGAAGATTTTGCCGTAGCCAGAGAGTGCATCGACAGCTTCCTGAATACGAGCTCCGCCGGAATCGTTCAGGCCTACGCAAGGAGCACCGACTTTGAGAGCCAGTTCATTTACGTGAACGATCTTAGCAGCGTGCATTTCGCCGAGGGAGCCACCTTCAACGGTGAAGTCCTGTGCGAATGCGAATACGAGTCTGCCGTCAACGGTACCGTAACCGGTAACAACGCCTTCGCCCGGGAGATCTTTCTTTTCCTGACCGAAGTTGTGGCAGCGGGATTTTACAAGGGCATTGACTTCTACGAAAGTGCCTTCATCAAACAGAAGAGCCAGTCTTTCACGAGCAGTCAGTTTGCCTTTTGCATGCTGTTTTTCAACTTTCTTTTCTCCACCCATAGCCTCTACGTGAGCGAGGTTTTTGTGAAGAAGTTCAATTCTTTCTGCAACAGTTGCCATTCTTACACCTCCAAAAATTTTAGGGACCCCCGTGAGGGGGATGCCTTACCCCGGTGGGCAAGGCATTTGCCATCGTTCAATTAAGCCTTGAAGGATGGGCCGCCTGGGCGTTCTGTCAGTTCAAGCAGAAGGCCTGTAGCCTTTGGATGCAGGAAAGCGATGTGACAGCCGCCAGCACCGATACGATATTTCTTATCGATGAGCGGAACTTCTTTAGCCTGCAGGTCAGCAAGGCAAGCTTCGATGTCGTCGACACGAAGTGCTACATGCTGGAAACCATTCTTGCCGCCGTTTGCTTTTTCGATGAAACGAGCAATCGGGCCGTCCGGAGTGGTGGAACCCAGGAATTCGAGTTCGCAAGCTTCGGTCTGAGCAGACGGTTTGAAGAAGCTGGTGGTTACATGCTGTTCTTCGACGGTTTCATCCGGAAGGGATGGATCCAGTCCAAGGATGTCTTTCATCTGCTGTTTGATAGCCTGAAGGTCTTTAACAGCAACGCCTACATGGTCCACACAAATTACTTTGAATGCCATAATAAACTCCTCCTTTAAAATTATTTGAATATTTTGCCTACAATGGAATCAACGACCGTAAACGGATCTGTCTTCCGTTCAAAGACGTCTTCCACGCAGTCACTAAATTCACCCGTCGAGGAAATATTTTCCTCAATATGACGGGAAATGCGATCGTGAATCATTTCCAGCATCTCGCTTCTAGCCCGTTCACGTCTTCTTTCTTCAAGGAGACCGGACTCTTCGAGGTACTTTCTATGTTCGCCCAGAGCTGCTACAACTTCCGCTACGCCCTGATCTTTGTTCGCAATCGTTCTCTCAATCGGAGGACGCCAGTTCTGAGCTTCGCCCAGATCAAGCATCATTTCGATTTCGACGTTCAAACGATCTGCGCCATCGCGATCACATTTGTTGATGCAGAATACATCACCAATTTCAAGGATACCTGCTTTGATAGCCTGAATATCGTCGCCTAGTCCAGGTACGAGCACAACAAGTGTCGTATCCGCATTTTTAACGATATCAACTTCTGATTGTCCTACGCCTACTGTTTCGATGAGAATAACATCGAGACCGAAAGCATCCATCAGTTTGACCGCATCTGCAGTCTTGCGGGAAAGTCCGCCGAGGCTGCCGCGCGTACCCATACTACGGATATAAACACCCTTATCCAAGGTCAGGTCGTTCATTCTGATACGGTCGCCAAGAATGGCGCCGCCGGAGAATGGACTGGTAGGATCGATAGCTACGATACCTACCGTCTTGCCCTGCTTACGGAACTGCTTAATGAGGGCATCTGACAGTGTGCTCTTACCCGCACCAGGCGCACCAGTAATACCGATGACCTGTGCACGACCGGTATGGTGATAGATTTCTTTCATGATATCTTCAAATCCATCCCGTTCGTCTTCAACGATGGTAATTGCTCTCGCTAAGGCACGTCTGGATCCATTCCAAAAATCCTTCATAGAAAATTCCATGGATGCACCGCCTTTTCGAAGAGTAAATAATATAGTTGCAATGGGACTGAGTATCCCCCCAGCCCCATGCAAGCTACATTTCAACTAATAAACTGTCAAGCTAGTCAGTCTAAAAGCCGATTATTTTACGTTTTCTTTAATGAAGTCGATAACTTCTTTGGTTGGTGTGCCAGGAGTGAAGATAGCTTTTACGCCAGCTTCTTTCAGGCCTGGGATATCGGATTCCGGAATTACGCCGCCGCCAACTACGAGAACGTCGCCCATTCCTTTAGCTTTCAGTGCTTCAACAACTTCCGGGAAGAGGGTGTTGTGAGCGCCGGAGAGCAGGGACAGAGCTACAACATTAACGTCTTCTGCGTCTGCTGCTTCAACGATCTGTTCAACGGTCTGGCGAAGACCGGTGTAAATAACTTCCATGCCTGCATCACGAAGTGCACGAGCAATAACTTTTGCGCCACGATCATGTCCATCAAGACCCGGTTTAGCTACCAGTACTCTGATACGTTTGTCTGCCATTGTAAATTACCTCCAGAAATATTTGAGTAATGTAATTATCTTTGCTTCAGGCTGCCCTTAGATTAGAGGGTGTTGTGCGGTTTGTATTCGCCGTAAACTTTACGCAGAACGCCGCAGATTTCGCCTTCGGTGCAGTATGCACGTACGCAGTCGAGGATGACTGGCATGAGGTTGACATGGTCTGGGCCTTCAGCCGGAGTCTGAGCTGCTTTTTCAAGTTTAGCCAGTTCTTCAGCAACTTTAGCCTGGTCACGGTTTGCTTTATCCTGAGCGAGCTGAGCTTTCTTCTTTTCGCCAACGGATGCGTCAATCTTCAGCAGGCCGGTAACCGGTGGTTCTTCCATGGTGAATTTGTTGACGCCAACGATGGTTCTTTCGCCGGATTCAACAGACATCTGCCAAGCGTAAGCAGCGTCCTGAATTTCTTTCTGGATGTAGCCTTTATCAATAGCTTCTACTGCGCCGCCCATTTCATCGATCTTGCGGATGTATTCTTTAGCTTCTGCTTCGATAGCGTTGGTCATAGCTTCAACATAGTAGGAGCCGCCGAGCGGATCAACTACGTCAGCCAGGCCGGATTCGTAAGCTACGATCTGCTGGGTACGCAGAGCGATGGTTACGGATTCAGTGGTCGGCAGAGCCAGAGCTTCATCGCGGGAGTTGGTGTGCAGGGACTGGGTTCCGCCCATAACTGCTGCAGCGGTCTGGAGAGCAACACGGATGATGTTGTTGTTTGGCTGCTGAGCGGTCAGCATGGAGCCAGCGGTCTGGGTGTGGAAACGCAGTTTCATGGACTTGCTAGCTTCTGCATGGAATCTTTCCTTCAGAATGGTAGCCCACAGACGACGGGATGCACGGAATTTTGCAACTTCTTCGAGTACGTTGTTGTGAGCGTTCCAGAAGAAGGACAGACGGCCTGCGAATTCATCGATCTTCATGCCAGCTTTCAGAGCTGCTTCGATGTATGCGATACCATCAGCGATGGTGAATGCGATTTCCTGAGCAGCGGTGGAGCCTGCTTCACGGATATGGTAGCCGGAAATGGAGATGGTGTTCCACTTCGGTACGTTTTCGGAGCAGTATTCGAAGATATCGGTGATCAGACGCATGGACGGTTTAACCGGGAAAATGTAGGTGCCGCGAGCTGCGTATTCTTTCAGGATATCGTTCTGGATGGTGCCGCGAAGAGCAGTTGCCGGAACGCCCTGTTTTTCAGCTACAGCGATGTACATAGCCAGCAGTACGGAAGCCGGTGCGTTGATGGTCATGGAGGTGGAAACTTTGCCGAGGTCGATGCCGTCGAACAGTCTTTCCATATCGTAGAGGGAGTCGATAGCTACGCCTACTTTACCAACTTCGCCAGCGGACATTTTGTCGTCGGAGTCATAGCCGATCTGGGTTGGCAGGTCGAATGCGCAGGACAGGCCGGTGCCGCCGTTAGCGATCAGGTATTTGTAACGTTTGTTGGATTCTTCAGCGGTGGAGAAACCAGCATACATACGCATGGTCCAGAGTTTGCCACGGTACATGGTCGGCTGTACGCCACGGGTGTATGGATATTCGCCCGGGAATCCGAGGTCTCTTTCATAGTCGAAACCTTCGAGATCGAGTGGGGTGTACAGGTTCTTGTGTTTCAGACCAACTCTTTCCGGATGTTTTGCGCACTGTTTTGCATAGGTGTCATTGTAAGCTGCAAGTTTAGCTTTCAGGGATTCGTTAGACATGAGTTCATCTTCCTCCTAAAAAAGTAAGTATGTAAAACTCTAGGAAGCCTTTTCCTTGACTTCGGTGGCCGCGACTTTGTGTTCTTCTTACCACTTACATAGGATCTATCTTCCCAATGGGGTCACGCAAAGCCCTTGGCTGCTGCAGTGCTCATTCGAGTCTTCTTGCAGCAACGATTGGGGACTCTTGCTGACCCATGTATTGACACTGTCTTGTGACAGATATCACCATAGGTAATTATACAGTATTATCTGTATTTGTAAAGCATTAAATGCTTTGCCTCATGCGGCTTCTTGAATAATTAAATTATTTCTTGAAGTGCATGTCGCCGGTTTCAGCGAGGCTTTCATGGAATTTGAATGCTTCCTGAAGGAGATGCGGGGTCTGGCTTTCGCCGCAAGTTGCGCATGCTCTTTCGTAGTAGTCCATGAGCTGATCTCTGAAGGACGGATGAGCCACGTTGTTGATGATGACCTTTGCTCTTTCTTTCGGGGACAGGCCGCGAACATCAGCGACGCCCTGTTCAGAAATGAATACGTGGGTATCATGTTCGGTGTGGTCAACATGGGAGCACATCGGAACAACTGCGGAGATCTTGCCGCCCTTAGCGGTGCTGTGGCAGAAGAAGCAGGACAGGAAGCCGTTACGAGCGAAGTCGCCGGAGCCGCCGATACCGTTCATCAGCTTGGTGCCGCTTACGTGGGTGGAGTTTACATGGCCGTAGATATCCATTTCCAGAGCGGTGTTCATAGCGATGACGCCGAGACGACGTGCTACTTCGCCATTGTTGGAAACTTCCTGCGGACGAAGGATGATCTTCTTGCTGTATCTGTCGATGTTGTCGTAGAAGCGTTTCAGTCCGTCCGGGGATGGGGACAGGGAAGTACCGGAAATCATGTCGATCTTGTCTTTATCGATCAGGTCGAACATGCCATCCTGAATAACTTCGGTGTATACGGAGAGGTTCTTGAAGTCGGATTCTACAAGGCCATGGATAACAGCGTTTGCTACGTTGCCTACACCGGACTGCAGTGGGAGCAGGTTTTCCGGCAGTCTGCCATGAGCGACTTCGTTTTTCAGGAAATCGATCAGGTTGTTGCCCATAGCTTCTGCATCGTCATCGAGCGGAGCGAGTGCACGGGTAACATCTGGCAGATCGCATGGAACGATAGCAACGATCTTTGCCGGATCGCATGGGATGTAAGGAGTACCTACGCGGTCGCCAGCAGTTTTGATCGGAATCGGTTCGCAGTGCGGCGGGTTCTTTCTCATGTAGATATCAGCCATGCCAGCGAGTTCAAGCGGCTGGGTGGTGTTGACTTCTACGATGACTTTCTTAGCGGTATCTACAAATACCGGAGAGTTGCCGATAGCAGTGGTCGGGTACAGTTCGCCGTTCGGTCCGATCTTGCAGACTTCGACTACTGCGAAATCCGGGCCGGTGACACGTTCACCCTTGACATTGGTGAAGAAGCCAGCACGGATCTGCTGAGCTACGTGGGACAGGTGAAGGTCGTAATAGTTGATGGTGCCGGCATTGATGGCTTTTCTGAGGTTGCCGTTGGTCTGATAAGGCATACGGTTTCTGATGCCGTTTACAGCGACCAGTTCAGTATCAATCTGGGAACCGGTAGAAGCACCAGTCCATACGTCTACCTGGAATGGGGTTTCTTTCATACGTTCTGCGAGTTCATGCATGGTGATCTTCGGATAGCCGCATGGGGTAAATCCGGAAATACCAAGGATGTCGCCTGCCTGAATCATAGCTGCTGCAGTTTTAGCATCACAAATTTTTGCTTTCAGATCTGCACTTTCAATTCTGCTAAGGAATTCGCTATCATTGGTGTCGATCATTACTATCATCCTCCCAAAAATATAAAAATATCAAAAGTCCAGTACCTCTGTGAGCTTTCTCTATGGTCTGGAACTTTTTGCCTCATAAAAACACAGCCGTGCTTCCGAAGTAAAAGAAAAAGGAGTTTTTTCTGCATTCATATGACCGCATGTAAACATGTCTCATAGCATCAGAAAAACTCCTCCTTAGTATCATCGGTCTTGCCGACTGTATTTATGACCTCTCAGTCATCAATGTTATTATATCACATTTTTTTCGAAAGGTTCGTAAAAAGTAAGTTCTTTGTTTTTAAAATTCTCATAGGCATGTTATAAATAATTCCTATTAGACAAATCATCAATTATGTGACTTATAGAGTGCATGTTAGGAAATCGAGAACTCTAGCAGTGGAAGTTATCGGAAATGGGTTCAGGGTTAGCCCGTGGGGCGTGTCATCCTTTGATGGTGGATGAAAATTCTACTCAAATTAGGAATGAGGAATGAGGAATGAAGGTGGCGGCTTCGCCGCGAGTATGTATGGGGCGATGCCCGAAGATCTCCAGGCAGCAGGTTTCTTGTTTGGAATTTCCGCATAATGACCGCCGCGCCGCAAACGAAAAAGATTTCTCGCTTCTCTCGAAATGACGATATGAGAGAGTCTGATGTCTCCCAGTCTCCCAGTCTCCTAGTCTCCTAGTCTCTTAATCTCTTAATCTCTTAATCTCTTAATCTCTAGTCCCTAGTCCCTAGTCCCTAGTCCCTAGTCACCAGTCACCAGTCACTAGTCCCTAGTCACCAGTCACCAGTCACCAGTCACCAGTCCCTACTCACCATTTCTCCCGCTTCCCACGCAAAGGGCGGAAAGGCTCCAGAAGCAGAAGGAGATCGAGCGGCCGAAAAGGACATGGTCGCTCATGCCGATGACGGCGATGGCCATGACCATGAGCAGGCCGCCAAGCCCCAGCGTTCGCGTGAAGAGGCTGGCCTTCCCTCGATAGAGCTTCCAGCAGAGGAAGCCCTGGGCGAAGAAGGTCAGGAGAAAGGCTGCTCCGCCTATGATGCCGACTTCGGCCGGCATATTGAGATACATATTGTGCGCATGGAAGATGAGGACGTGCTCATCCTGAATGAAGAAGTTGTAGTCGGGATAGGCCAGATAATAGCTCCCCCACCCCACGCCGAGAAGCGGGTGCTCTTCGATCATGGCGATGGTGCTCTCCCATAGGGCAAAGCGCAGGCCGACAGAGGTGTCCTCGCCGGAAAAGAGGGACAGGAAACGCTCGACCATCTGCCCGTGGTAGAAGAGGAGAACGAGAGGGATGAGGAAGAAAAGAAAGCCGAATCGCTTGTCATAGAAGAGGGTGAGCCCTAAGACGATGGCCGCAAGGCTCAGCCATGCGCCGCGTGAATAGGTCAGCGCAAGGCAGAGCAGCAGGACGAAGAGAATGATGGCAAAAGCCCATTTCCTTTTTTTCTGTCGCTCCCGCAGAAAGAATGCAGTCAGTATGCTGATGATCATGACGGCATAGGCCCCGAGGAGATTCGGATTTTCCAATGTCGAATACATGCGCCGCCGAAGGAGCGGAAATCTCTCAGGATCGACCCAGCTCTGCGCCGTCATATCAGCTGCCATGCCTGCCACATTCGCATACTGGATGAAGCCATAGGCGGCCACGCAGATGGCTCCTGCCAGGAAGGCATAGAGCGCCTTCTCCTTTTCTCTCACGGAGGAAAGAAGTGAAAGGATCAAAAGGTAGATCGCGGCATACATCAATGGCTGGAAGGCCCAGTTCATGAGTGAAAAGGCAGTGTCGGGAGAGCTGAAGCCGGAGAAAAAGGCACACGCCAAAAAGACCGCCGGCAGTCCCCAGAGGCGAGGGCGCACGCCTTTCACTTCGCCTGTGGTGCAATGATTCACTGCCCAGAGAAGAAGGCATGGGAGAAGTGTCACGTAAAACACATAGGGATGAAGCGGCAACAGAAAGAGTGTCGCATACAAAAGATTCTGGATGTTCTTTTTCGAAGCGAGGAATCGCATGGATGGGCTCCTGACGTGGGAAATGATATTTTTTCTATGATCTTATCTCAGTATATCATTATATAGAATGGGAAACTGTTCAGCAATAGAGAATGAGAAAGGGTTCGGGGTTCGGGGTTCAGGGTTCAGGGTTCAGGGTTCAGGGTTAGCCCGTGGGGCGTATCGCCCTTTGATTGCGGGTGAAAGTTCTACTCTCTAGTTAGGAGTGAGGAATG
>CAVBQN010000034.1:0-19190 GCA_963597545.1 Fusicatenibacter saccharivorans | reverse complement strand
TCTTCCTTAAATAGCTCGCTATTCGCGTCAGATGATTCCTTGCTCTGTATAAAATCCAAGAATGAAATCTGACAACGATTGAATCAGTGTTTCCCTAGCCACTCTCAAATTCCAGACAAAGGAGAGATACATGAACGAAAACGAAAACAAAGGCGCGCGCCTGCTCGATATGTATGATAGGCTGAGCCATGGAGAAATCCTCTCGAAGAAAGCGCTTGCTGATGCTTACGGAGTCACGACGAAAACGATCCAGCGTGACATCGATGAGCTCCGCGCGCATCTGTCCGAGACCGCCCTTCGTGGCGGACGCGGGGAGATCCAGTACGACATGGGAGCGCGGGGATATCGCCTGGTACATTCTTCCTATGAGCACCTGAATCACAAGGAGATCCTGGCATTGGCGAAGATTCTCCTCGAAAGCCGCGCCCTAGAGCCAGTTGAACTTCACGGCATCCTAGACAAACTCATCGCCGAGTGTCCGCCCGAAGAGCGGAGCATCATCGAAGGCATCATCAAAAGCGAGACTTTCTACTACGTCCCTCTGAAGCACGGAAAGAAACTCTTGAATCGACTCTGGGATCTCTCGCTGGCCATTCGCGGCCAGGAGATCCTTCACATCCGCTACACCCGCATGGACGGCATCCATCGGGAACACCTTGTGAAGCCCGTCGCCATCCTCTTCTCCGAGTACTACTTTTACCTCGTTTCATTCAAAGAAGAAGAAAGCGAATACCCCACCATCTTCCGCGTCGACCGCATCGAAGAGATGGAGAAGACTGGAAAGACCTTCCAGATCCCCTATGCCGACCGCTTCAAAGATGGTGAGTTCCGGAAACGCGTCCAGTTCATGTACCCTGGACCGCTCCGCCGTGTGACCTTCACCTACAGCGGCCCTTCCGTAGAAGCTGTGCTGGATAGACTTCCTACGGCGCAAATTTTGGAAGAAAAAGAGGGCGTTTACACCATCACCGCCGAAGCTTACGGGATTGGTATCGATATGTGGCTGGGGAGTCAGGGGGATAAGGTGAAAGTCATTCAGTGAGTAGCGCGATTTTATTATTGGTTGTTTAACAAATGAATTATATTTTGAAAGAAGAGAGTTTGGAAATGGTAGAAAATGATGGATATCAAAACTTGAAAAAGGCTGTCTTGGATTGTTATCGTACATTTTGGTCTTTGATTAGCAAGGCAAAGTTCCATTCAAACGATACATCTTTGCTGGAATTACAAAAACAAGCAATGCTAATTAGGAGTGCTCCATTTAATGGGACGATTACCGAAGAAGAAAAAATCGAAAAATCGGCTAATCGGGTAGTAGTTTCATCGAACGGAAAAACGCAATATCTTGCACTATTAGATTTTATACAGCATATGGATAAAGTGTATGAAAAATGTGAATCAAAAGTAAAGAGTCAAATAGAACACGAACAGTCAACAATAAAGAGTCCTAAGGAACTAGATGAAAAGATAGCGAAGTTGCAGACGGAACTTACTGAGATAGATGATCAAATGCACGGGGCGTTAGAACAAATGACACGTGAATATATGGACAACGGTGGAAAATTAGAGAAAGAAGCAGACGGTATTCTACAAAAGTACAGGGAAGAGATAGAAAAAATCAACTGGAAAGATAAATCCAGCTTAGAACGGTTAGAAAAATTATCACTTCGGCAAGTGGATATATTTCGTGATTACCAAAGCCGATTCCAAGATGAATTGATGAAAGATTGTGATACTATATTAGGCATAAAATTAAACGAGTTCGCTTTGCCGGCTGAGTTTATGATGTTAGATTTTGAAAAAAGCAAGGAGTCAATTAGAAACTGTAAAAATGAGGTAGATAAGAACTCACCAGAATTGTATGCCGATGTCGTTGTTGGTAGAGTTGGAGGTGGTTTATTACCCAGTTTATTAAAATTGTTTTTTGTTAATGATGATGGTGGTTTTGTTCCAGATTACCGAAGAAAGATAGATTATCTAAAGCAAAAAGAGATATATTATCAAAAGTATAGAGATGAGTGTTATAAGTTATCAAAGAAATGTATTATGGAAATAATAGAAACAATTAAAGAGGATGTGATAACTAGAATTCGGTTAGTTGCCAAAAATATTTTCATGTTGTACAAAAAAGAAGTCAAGGAAGATATTGAAAGCAAAAAGATGGAATGTTTGTTGCTGGAGAAAAATCAGAAAAGCAATATAAAAATGTTACAGTTGATCCAGGAAAAGAAGCAATTCATTATGCAAATAGAAAGAAATCGGAATGATTTATTGGATTACCAGACCATGATTAATGAGGCGTTAAAGTTGGTCAGGACTACGCAGGCGGAATAGATGGATAAAAACACAGTTTATTGGGGCAATGTATTGAAAAATCCCAAGTATAATAAGCCAAAAGCCGATACCGAATCATTGAAAGTTGATGGAATAAACGATGAAGTACCACTGGGACAAACCATGTCAGGGCTGGATAGTTCATTGGAAAGCGCAGCCCATGCGGACCAATTGAATCGATTTCATGCAACGCAGGGGCATGGCTATGCTGCTGAACAGGTGAATGATGGGATCGATACCATATTGGGTAGAGACGCCAAAATCGTAGGCAATGACAACGCCAAGAATGGTGCGGACCGGATGGTTGACGGACAGTTTATCCAAACCAAGTATTGCCAGGATGCTAGGACTTCTGTCAATGCAGGCTTTGAAAATGGAGGCCAAGGCTCCTATCGCTATTTGGATAAGAATGGAAATCCTATGCAGCTAGAAGTACCGAGCGATCAATATGATGAAGCGGTGCGGTGCATGGAACAAAAAATCAAAGAAGGAAAGGTTCCTGGGGTTAGTGATCCAAAGAGAGCCAAAGATTTGATTCGGAAGGGGCATGTGACCTATGCCCAGGCAAAAGCGATTGCGAAAGCAGGAACTATTGAATCTTTGACTTTTGATGCGGCCCATGGGGTAGTTATCGGGGCCAGTGCACTGGGGATTTCTGCTACGATTACATTTGCACAGGCCATATGGAATGGAGAAAACGTAGAAAAAGCTGTCGACCAGGCTTTGATTGCGGGACTTCAGGCTGGGGGCGCAGGGTTTCTCATTGCAGTAGGAACGGCGCAAATGGCAAGAACCGGAGTGAATCAAGTGTTGATGACTCCTTCTATTGCATTGGTTAAGGTGTTACCGCCTCCGGTGAGACAGGCTCTTGTGAATTTCCTTCGCACTGGGGCGCCTATTTATGGAGAAGCTGCTACACGCAATTTAGCCAAACTCATGCGGAGCAATGTCATTGCTAGTACAGTTACGATTGTTGTCTTATCTTCTGGAAATATCATCAATTATTTTAGAGGACGCATTTCTGCTGCTCAACTTATGGCAGAAGTTTCGGTATTGGCGGCAGGAATTGTTGGAGGATATATTGGCGGTGCCTTTTTGGGGGCTCTTTTTGGTCCACTTGGTGCTATTGCTGGTGGGATGATTGTTGGTTCATTAAGTAGTAGTGCAGCGCAAAAATTGATTTCAGAATTTCATGAATCCGATGCAGAAAAGATGATTGAAATTCTTCAGGATAGTTTGCAGCAACTGGCACCTAGATACTTGTTGAACCAAGAAGAAGGGCTGCTGGTGGTGGAAGAATTGAGGAAATTACTTAATGCAGAAGTCTTGCTTTGTATGTTTGCTAGTAAAGATCAAAAACTTTTTGCCGACACTCTGGTAGAAGAAGCAATACATCGAGTGATTTGCTGCAGAGCACCTATTTCTGTGCCAAAGTGTGATGAGTTTACTAATGGGCTTGCAAGAGTGTTTGGAAGTACATCATTAGAAGAAACAAAAAAGGCTATCCCAGATGATTCGGAAGAAGGGCGGATTACAAAACAACTTTCGGATATGGCAAATGGAAAAGGGGCGAAACTATCTAATGAAGAAACAAGGCGGTTATATTCTCGATTGAAAGCCTTATATGCTAAGCGGCAATCTCATATCATTGGTGTACAAGGTGAATCATGCTTGGTACAAATGAACAATGAAGAAGTAACCTATGCTAAAAGAGAAAAACTAATCAATGACTCACTGCAGCGTATAGGAGAAAAGCTGGGACAGTTATAAGGAGGGGCGTATGAAGCGACAATGTTCTTTGATACAAAAATCTAATGACCTAGAAGAGTATAAAACAGAATTAGCCGTATGTATTGAGCAAAAAATTACTGCATATAGAAATGATACCAAAAAGATTGATGAGTTGACATTCCAATGTATTTCTGCTTTGGCAGAAGTTGATAACGCGAAGGCAGAATTATCGAGTAAGGGCTTTTTGGCTAGATTTGTGGGAAGCATTACGGGAAGCAATCATAAGTTGCAGAATAAAATCAATGAAAATCAAACCTTGGCACAGTATGCTTTGCGAGAAACTTTGAGGCAATTGCAAAAACAAAATGTGATGACTTTGGATTTGATTTGTGCAGTGAATACGAAACTAAATGGTTTACAAATGCAGGTCGGCCAATATGGTATTTACCTAAAGAATTTAGTGGATCAAAAAAAGCAACAGGATAGGATTTTGATCAATCATGAAAGGCGACTAACAAAAACAGAAGAAAGTATTGACTTAGTACAATGGGGACATACTATTCGGTATCAAAGTCTGGAAGGAATAGACTATAAAGATTTAAATCAGTGTCAAAAACTAGCTTGTCTCGCACGTGACTTTTTGCAGAAAGGTAATGTGACATATGAACAGGATATTGCAACACTAAAGACGGCTATTGATCATCTTGCCATAAATCCTGATGAGATGGTTTCTTATTATGATACATTGAAAGGGATTGCTGTGGATGATTTGGCTAGGAAGAAATTATGGGGAAAGGTAAATTGGCAAATTTATGACAGTGTAGATAATGTAATTTCTTTTCATACCATAGGAAAAATTTGTGAACTTCAGCAGGCGAATAATCCTAAAATAAAAATCTTTTGTGGTATTAGAAATGATATAACACCGGAGAAGGCTTGCAATCAGTTGGTTACAGCGTATATCCGACAAAAAGATCAGTGCGATGTGAATACGGAAGTGTCATTTTTTGATTTAGTCATGGATTTGGAATACAATTTGAGGGTTTTACATGAATATATGGAAGAAAACGATTTGAAGTTGCTCAATGCTTGTAAATGACCTTATTGCGAAATACATCTGAATAAAAAGCGTTGCATGTTTAGAAAAACTAAGCATGTAACGCTTTTTTCTTTTGTTCTATGTCATTAAAATTTTTCTAGGATATTTCTCATACCCATTTCTTGTCCAACCGGCTGCGTATACTAAAGAAAAGCTGATGACTAGGCAGCTGAAAATGTATTTTCGAAGGAGGAAATGGTATGAGTGACAATGGAAACAATCTTCCTGAAATTCCATTTGGAAATAGGGATGACGCGAATGTGATGGCGAGTCAAGCATTACAACAGTGGGCAGAGCAGTTTTATGCTAAGATGGTGGAAGAGAAACAGGCAGAGGAAGAGCCATCGATGATGGATCAATTATTGGAGAAAGCGGGAAATTGGGTGGATCAGAAAATAGAGGAATTGCCAGCAGAGGAGCAGGAAGCGGCTGAGATGAAATTGATGGCAACGGCGGACGCACTGGTGGATACGCTGGATAAAGCCTATACGGTGACGGAAAAGGCTTGTGATTCTATCATTGATTCTTTGGATGAATTGGAAAGATGGATTGACAAGTGGTAATTGGTTATTAGTTGTCGGTTGTTTGGCCTAACAACTAACAACCAACAACAATCGGTAATCCAGATTTTTGCTATTGAAAATTGAATTATCGAGGTAGTTATTTTATGGGAAGGAGAACCATATGGCACTACCATTTATTGTAGGTGCGATGATGATTGCGGCTGGCATGACCAGTTATATGAAGGGAACTAAGGCGGAGGATACCAATCAAGAGGCCAAGGAGATGGTGAATGAAGCACGGCATAACTACTGCGTAGCCAGAAATCGATTGCAAAAGGCGAAAACGAGGGCATGTGATAGTTTGGTGGGGGTAGGACAGGCCAAGGTCTGTGTTTTAGTGAAAGATATGACTTCTTTTGTGCATTTGGCAAAGATGTTAAAGGCAGATGGCAGAGCTAGCGATCTATTAGCAGATGAACCGCTAGAAGAAATTTGCAAGGAAGTCAAGTACATGAGTCGTTTATCGGCAGATTGGAGGAAAAGAGAAAAGGAAGAGGCCACGGTTAGAGAGAAAATGGCATTTGGGGCATGTAGTATGATTCCTATGGAGGGAAATACGAAACCATTTGGTGGAGTAGCTGCTTTAATGGCACGGAAGCGAGACGTCATGGCTGGGAAGGATTTGAGGCAGGTGGATGGAATGGTTGATTTTGATGAAGATATTTCAGATCTGACGTTTCTTCTGAATGGATTTGAGCTGGCAAAGAAGGCTGATGAAAATTTAGAGAAGGCCAAGCATTACTATGTAGAAGTAAAAGAGGCAAATCAGAAAATGAATTTGGTGAGCGATGCCTTTCAGGAGGCTAGTGCTCGCGCGAATTTACTGATTAATTTAATAGGGAAAGTCCATGAGAAATTTCATGAGGCGATGAGTCAGCTGCCAAATGTCATGGAAGACAAGGTGGAGGCGGATATATATGACAAAGTGAATTTGGATGCTTGGGCCAAAGCGTGGCAGTTGGTGATGATGATGCAAAAGATACTGCATACACTACTTCTTGATGAAAATGGTTCTGTGACACAGGCCTCTTATCTGACTTATCATGAAATAAAGAATGTTATCGGGAAGATGACTATACATTAGCTTAGTGGCTGGTTATTCATTCAGCTTTTTACCGGTGTAAAACAAAATATGCGATGATCTCTTCTTCACCAAAGGTTCTCAAGGTTCTCAAGGTTCTAAGGGGACTAAAGGTTTTAAAGAGCCCCGAATGAGATGATAGCATTAGCGTTCATCAGCTCATTCAGGAATTCTGAGAACACTTTGTATCTTTAGAACCCTATACTTCCTAGCGGTCTCATAACTACTACTGCAAATCTTTAACCTAACAGCATTATGTTACGAGGGGGAGGCAAACAACTAACAGCTGACAACATGAGTTAATGGAGGGAATATCATATGAAGCAAATGCCAAGAATCAAAATGATGGGTATCGGTCATGGTGGAAATCATATGCTCGATTACGTGATGAATCAATCGATACGAAATGTGGAGTATATTACAGTGGCAGATGAAGAGACCTTGCTGCAGTCGGGCGCAGAAAGGAGCATACAGTTAGATGCAGAAGTTATGAAATGTTTTTACATGGATGGGCATTTGAATGTAAAGAAAATAAAGCCATGGATTACCATGGAGCTGGATAAGGTGCTAATTGGTGCGGAAGTCCTCTTTATTATGGCGGGTATGGGTGGACAGGTAGGCTCTGACATCGCACCGATTGTAGCACAGCGAGCGAAAGAGCTTGGGATTGTCACCATGGCTTTGGTCACGAGACCATTTTCTTTTGAAGGAAAGACGCGGGGTGAAAAGGCGGACCATGGGATTGAAGAACTTCAACGGTATGCTGATGAGATCCTTGTCGTTCCCAATGATGTACTGGTATCTTTTATGGATAAGAAAATGGAATTAAAAGCGGGTTTCCAGAAAATCAATCAATTTTTCTATCAGAAAATTCACGAAAAATGCCATTTGCTGAATGCAGTAGGGAATCCATCTTTGTCTCGTGATGAAGTGAGAGTGATTCTGCAAGACCAGGGGGAATCGTTTGAGGATTTCTTTTTGAAAAATTAACAGGAATGGGTAGGTTGTTGGCTGTCAGACTTAGGACATCGCCTCCTCGGGGGAGAATAAAAAGAGGGGGGACATTTTCTCAGCCAACGGCTGGTTGTATGGTTTTTATAAATACAAGGCGATATACTCCCATGTTTGATATGTGTCAAATTGTTTTTATCCCATTTAGTATTAAAACCATACAACCGGCCTTACGGCCGCAGGAAATACACCCCTTTTGGTGCCTTCGGCACCACCTTTCCCCAAAAGGGAGCACTATCCTACGGACCTATCATCTGTATTTAATAACAACCAACAACAATCTACGCATCAGTGTATACTGAATGCTAGTGATATCTAATCGGAGGTGGTGATTTCTTTGAAAAAACGATGGCTTGCTGACGGTATACTGGCGAGCTCTGTGATTCTTACCTTAGGGGCAGCTCCGTTTCAGGGGGAGATTCCGTGGCTCGCAGGGGTGTTTCATATGTCTTTTGCAGCGGCGGTGGGAGGTTTTGCCGATTGGTTCGGCGTGACTTCTTTATTTCGCAGGCCTCTTGGGATTTCCTGGCATACCGATTTGATTGCTCGAAATCGAGACATGATTGTATCCATTGCGAAGGATATGGTGGTGAATGAGCTTTTGACCAGGGGGCGGCTATCGGAGATCCTGCGCCAGCATGTGCCTTCTGATGTGGTGGCTCACTGGCTGACAGTCCATAGGGATCTGACGGAGAAGCTGGCAGCGGATGTGATTCACATGGTGCTGACTGTATTTCCTGCGGAATCGATATGGACGATGTCCAGTGAGACGATCGAGAGAAAAGCGGCAGATATAGACTGGGCGGGGCATATGGCCCAGGTGATGGCGGCATTCCGCGATTATCCGAAGAAGGAGCTTTTGACGGAGGCTTTGGCGGCCGAGGTGAAGGGTTTTCTGCAGGCTGAGGTGACGCAGGAAGAAATCCAGCGAGTCTATCTTTTGGCTTGGCAGAAATATAATGATAAGGGCTGGCTTCATTCCCTCTTCCGGGATGCGGTAGAGGATCGGGATGCAGAGATGGCAAAAAAGGTGCAGGAAAAGATGTTGTCCTTGTCAGAGGCTTTGACGGATCCGGAAAGTGAGTTTCGCCAAAAGATGGGAGAAGCCTATGATGCAATGATCGTCCAGCTGGAGACCGATGAGGTTTGGAAGCGGCAGGTCAATGGTGCTGCGCAGAAGTTGATTCGTCGCTTATTGTCTGGGAAAGGGCGGAATTGGTTCATTTCCTTGTGGCAGGAAAAGAAAGAGCCACTGGCGCATCGGTTGGCAGAGGCTTTACTTTCTTTGATAGACGGACAGCTTTCTGCTCAGGAGAAGCGGCGGGATTTCGATGCCTTCTTCTTACGTCTGGTGCGGCCGTATGTGGGATGGATGCATCGCATGGCGGCGTCGGTGGTGGAGAAGGCTTTGGCTGGTTATGATGGCCGGACGATGGCGTCCTTGGCAGAAAAATCTGTATCTGAAGATGTGGCGGCCATTCGTATCAATGGTTCTCTGTGGGGAGCTTTCTTGGGAGCGGCCTTTTTTGCTGTATCACTCCTATGGGAAACACTGATGCAATAGTTGTCAGATTTTACTCTTGGATTTTTGGAAACACTGATTAAATCGTTGTCAGATTTCATTCTTGGATTTTTATACAGAGCAAGGAATCATCTGACGCGAATAGCGAGCTATTTAAGGAAGATGATGACGAAGCTATGTATAAAAATCCATATGAAATCCGGCTCTGCTATTTAATCAGCGTTTCCTTTTATGCATACTGACAACCATCAATCATCAACCGTAATATAAGGAGGCGTAGAAATGAAACGATATAAAACGGCCAATGGGATTTGTTTCTTTTCACTGCTTTTTCTGCTATTTTCTCTTTGGCTCAAAGAGGGAAGTCCCTGGCAGGGCACGTATTGGGCAGACCTGGTTTATTTCATGGCCCAGTCCTGCTGTATCGGATGCGCAGCAGATTTCATTGCCGTAGAGGCACTCTTTCGGAAACATTTTCTCCCTATCAAGCCGCTCGTTCCAGCCAACCGGGATCGGATTATTCAAAAAGTGGTAGAAATGAATCAGAGCCTTTTGAGCCCGAAGAATTTGCTGGCAAAGATATCCCGTCTTTCGTTGATGGATTTATGTCTTCCATGGCTTACCAGTCACAGAGAATCTATTTCTCAAACATTGGCAGCGAAGGGAGCCACCTATGCAGTGGAATTTCTGTCTAGCCATAGAGAAGAAATAGCCACTTGGGGACGGAGTGAATCGCAGAAATGGCTGCCTGTTTTTATTTCTTTCGCGCAAGGGCGGTTACAGCAGGAGATGAATCGGGAAAAATGGCTTCTTCGTCTTTTAGAGGAGGGAAAACGGAAAATAGAGGAACCATCCCTTCGACACAAACTGGCAGAGCAGCTGAGAAAGGCAGGCGACCGGGAAGAGAAAGGCTTCTTGGGATCTATCGGCTATACGCTCGGAAAATGGTTTGGCGCGATCAATTATGACCAGTTGGCTGAGGCGGCATTGGATGCTTTGGCCGAAGAAATGGAAGCATGGAAAAGGGAGGACAATCCGTTTCATCAGGAGCTTTTGTCACAGTGGGATCTTCTGATCGCTCGTTTCCTGCAAGAACCGGCTACGTTGGAGGCGCTGCAGGAATTTGGGCGGGGTCTCTTCGAGGCCTTCCCTTTGGAAAAACGGATCGACGAGGGGATTTCTGATTTTCAGCACCATTGGGGTGTGCCAGCTTTGGCAGAAAAATTGAAACCAGCTATAGAGCAAAGTATTTCTTTTACAGAAGACTCAGAATTTAGACAGAAGCTGGACACTATCGGAAGAGATTTGATCGCAGAGATCATCACCTATGAGCATGGCTTCTTATCATGGTCTATGATAGAAGTGCTTGAAAGCTTTCGGGAAGAGGAACTGAATGAATTCATCGAGTCGAAAGTGCATCATGAGCTGGAAGGTATTCGTATCAATGGGGCTATCGTGGGATTGGCGGCCGGACTGCTTTTCTATGGCTTCCTGACATGGGCATGGATCCCGCTTGTGGGAAGCTTGTTTTCTTAAGGGTCCCATTGCCATTTCCTTCCAATCGCGGTATGATAGATGCATAAAAATAAAAGGAAGCACCGAGGCTTCAAAGTATCAGGCATCGCCCTGATGCTTTTGGCGCGGTGCTTTTCATTTCTGCCGACGGCAGAAAAGAATGGGAGGAATACAAATGCCGGTTTCTTACATGGAAATCAATCTGAATGCGCTTCGTCACAATCTCAAGGTCATCCGCGCGCATCTGCCGAAGGAAGTGAATGTGCTCGCTGTCGTGAAGGCGAATGCCTATGGACATGGTGCGAAGGAAACGCTGCGCATCGCCCTCGAAGAAGGCTACGTCGCTGCGGCTGTTGCCCGTGTGGAAGAAGGAGCGGAGCTGCGCGACGCCGGATTCACCTGCCCGATCTATGTACTGGGACTGCCGCTGCCGGAGGATATGCCTATCGGTGTGAATAAAGACCTCATCATGCCGATCGATGATACCGTCGATCTTGACGCCTTGGAAGCCATCGCGGCTGTTTCGAAGAAAACGATCGAAGTCATGCTGCCGATCGATACGGGCATGAACCGCATCGGAACTCATCCGGAGGATGTACCTGCGCTCCTGAAAAAGCTCGAAGCCTATCCGCACATCCACGCACATGGCACCTTCACTCATATGGCGACGGCGGATCACAAAGAAAAGGATGCTGCACTGAAACAGCTCGATCGCTTCGATGAAGCGATCTCCTACATGCCGGTCGATGAAAACTTCGTGATCTCCTCCGCCAACAGTGCCGGTGTCATTGATATCCCGAGAAGCTGGCACAACCTTGCCCGCCCTGGCATTATCATCTATGGGCCGCAGCCATCGGACGTCATGACGAACAAGCTCGATCTCAAGTATGCGATGAGCGTCGTGAGCCATGTCACCCATGTCCAGATCCTGCATAAGGGCGAAGCCATCGGCTACGGCGGTACCTATGTCGCCAAAGAGGATATGAAGACTGCGACCGTCCCGATCGGTTATGCGGACGGCTGGCACAGAAGCCTTTCCAATAAGGGCGTCGTCCTCATCAATGGCAAGCGTTGCCCGATCGTCGGCCGCATCTGCATGGATCAGTTCATGGTCGCTTGCGATGATGAAGTCCGTCCCGGCGATGAAGTCATCCTCATGGGCAAGCAGGGAGAGGAAGAAATCACTGTCGATGAAGTGTCTGCTACTGCTGAGACTATCCCGCATGAAATCATGTGCGACCTGAAGCGCATCCCGAGAGTATTTGTAGAAAAATAGTTTTGAAGGATCCGGCACTGAAGGAGAGCGGGATCTGCTTCGTATCCTCCTGTCGGGCAAAAGCGAGACATCTTTTCCCCTTCCTTATTTTCTTTCCATATGCTATAATAACGCTTGTTAAGCGTCTATAGCTCAGTGGATAGAGCACTGGTCTCCGGAACCAGGTGTCGAGAGTTCGAATCCCTCTAGACGCACCAGAATTTCTCCGATCATATCGGACAAAATATAATTCGTCCAGTTACACCCATGAAGGTGGGGTAATGCATGGGGGGAATCGACCTCTGAGGAGGTCAGAAAGCCGAGGCGGTATGCCCCGGCTTTTTATCATGCCTTTTTCTTTGTTTTAGCAGCAAATCCCTGATCACAGTCCGATGGCTCGTCATCGTATATTTCCTTGGCTATGGTGCGTCCAAACCGTCTCTTTCTACTGTATTCTCCATGGTAAACATGCTATAATAATAAGACGTTTCATTTGAATACATCGGACAGAGACAGGGGCTGCGCTTCAGGATGCGCCGCGGATTTTCGCTGTATCTCACAAGTCTTTGACCTTGGGGAGCTCTGTACCGGCCTTTATATATCGTGAGGGTTTACCATGAAAATGTTTCGAGGACTATCGAACTGGATCGGTATGGACATGGGCTCGTCCCAAGTCCGTATCTACCGGGAAAATAAAGTGATCCTTGCAGAAGCGAGTACGGTCGCGGTGGATAACATCGACGGACATGTACTGGGCTTTGGCACGGAGGCGCTCATTCATTACCACAAGGCGCCGGAGAATATTTCTCTGGAGTGGCCGGTACAGAATGGCGTCATCGCTGATTATGATATGACGAAGGCGATGCTTCGTTTTTTTATCCGCAAATCGCTTCATCATGCGGTGTCGCGTCCGACGGTGATGATCTCCATTCCGGGCGAGACGAGCTCGGTCACGCGGCATGCGCTGGTGGATGCTTTGATCCACGCCGGCGCGCAGCATGTGTACCTTCTTCCTTCGCCGGCAGCTGCGGCTATCGGGGCGGGGAAGGATATGCTGGCACCGTCTGTGATCTTTTCTCTTGTCATCGGGCGTGATGTCGCTGATGCGGGGCTTTACAGCTGCGGAGGGATCGTCACGCAGGAGGGGATCCCTTTCGGCGGGCATCATATCGATAAGGGGATCTGCCAGTATCTGCAGGAAAAGTATCAGATCATGATCGGGCTGGATCAGGCGGAGAAGCTGAAGAGTGAAGTGATCTCTCTCAAAGCGGCGGATGGGCAGGCGACATTCACTATCCGCGGGCGCAGGATCCGTGATGGCGTGGAAGTGGTGGTGGAGCTTTCTACGGAGGAATTAAGACCGGTGATGCAGCGTATCCTGCAGCCTGTTCTGAAGCTCATCCGCCGTGTCCTTCGCGAGGCGAAACCGGAGATGGCGGGCGATCTTCTGAAGAATGGTCTGCTTCTTTCCGGCGGCAGTGCGCTTCTGGATGGGCTGAAGGACTGGCTCGCCGGAGAGCTTCATATGCCGGTCTTCGTACCGGCTCTGCCGGGGGAGGTATTGGCTATGGGCTGCTATCAGGCTCTTGGCATGTATAAGGATCTGCCGCTTCTCATCGAGAACGGTGAAAAATATTACGGAGGCGCTTGATCGTGATTTTCTTTGGCAGAAAAAAGATGGCCGCCGCGGTCGCCCTCTTTGTTTTCATGGGCGCATGCGGCTGGTTCTGGCGGCATAGGGAGTACATCCCTTTCATTTCGCAGCCGCTCTCTATCGGTGCAGCTCCTTTCAACTATACCGCGAGCAGGACGGCGCTTTCTTTCACACAGGGGCTTGACTTGCTTTCGGGCGTGTGGGAGAACTGGAACGAGCTGGATGCGCTCCGGAAGGAAAATGAAAGTCTTCGCGCGGAGCAGGCTCAGTACAGCGAGATCCTTGCGGAGAATATCCGACTGAAGAGTCTCCTTTCATTCAAGCAGGGCTATAAACAGTACCACCTGACGGGGGCTTCTGTCATCACCCGCGACTACGGGGGATGGACACAGACGCTGGTCGTGGACCGCGGCAGTGACAGCGGCATCAAGAAGTATATGCCTGTCATTGTCCCGACGGGTCTTGTGGGCTTTGTGAGTGAAGTGTATGAGAATTCCGCACGTGTGCAGCTCCTCCTGGATCCGCGTACATCGGTGGGCGGTATCGTTGCGCGTCCGGCCTCGCGCGTGGTGGCGATGGTTTCCGGAAACAGCAGTGAGCCGGGCAAGCTCTCTTTCGTGAATCTGCCGCGTGAGGCTGATGTCATTAAGGGGGATACCATCGTGGCATCCGGCTATGGCGGGGTGTATCCGAAGGGGATGGTCATCGGTACCGTCGAGCAGGTGGATGTTGACTCCATCGGCGGCACGCAGGTGGCACGCATTGTTCCGGCGGCTGATTTCTCTCATCTGGAAGAGGTCTTCATCATCACGGACCATATCCAGAGGGCGACGCCAGAGAGTATCCTGGTGAAGCCGCCGAAGAAGGAACCGCCGATGAATCCCAATAAACATCAGGCAGGTGAGAAGGAATGAGCGGCTATGCACTGGCTTTTTTGAGCTTCCTCGTTTTTCTTGTACAGTCCTCGGTGATGCCATTCTTTTTCTCGGGACTGCATCAGCCGGATCTGTGGTTGGTCGTCATCGTCCTTGCGACATTGATCTTTGACAACAAGACGGCGATGACGCTTGCGCTCGTGGGCGGGCTCCTTACGGATCTTGTGACGGGGAATCTTTTCGGACTGCACCTCCTGCCATACCTGGCGATCGCAGCGCTGTATCTCGCTTTGGGGAGGAAGCGCTATAACCGTCATTGGTATATTTCGCTTTTTGCGATGACGCTGGCCTCGCTCCTTTATGCACTGCTGTCATGGCTGGTGCTTTTGGCAGCCGGCAGCCATGTCTTCTCGATTTCTTATATCCTGTACTTTGTGATGAGCACCACCTTCATGAATGGAGCAGCCGTGCTCTTTCTTCACAGGCCGCTATGGGCCATGAAACGGGAGGGAGAACCGAAGTGGTGAATAAGCATGTGCCCTCGATTCTCAGTGGGCTTTTGAAAAATACCGAGGAGTCCCGCTATGCGCGTATGATCTATGCGGCGATCTTCCTCCTGCTCGTTCTGGGACTGCGTCTTTTCTATATGCAGGTCATTCAGGGCGGGTATTATAAAGAAGAAGCGGATGGGAACCGCATTCGCTATCTTCCCATGCAGGCGATGCGTGGTGTCATGTATGACCGGAATGGCTTGATCCTTGCGGGCTCGCGCTCGGCATACAGCGTCGTCATGCCGGTCGATCGCAAGGGGAATACGCTGTCGGATGAGGCGCTCAGCCGCCTGTCGCAGCTTCTTCATGTGCCGACTGCCGATATCAAGAAAAAGATCGAAGACAATAAGCTGGCTTTCGGAGCGATCTATCTGGCAAACGATGTCGGCATCGATGTCGCGACGCAGATCGAAGAGAAGAAGGATGAATTCCCCGGCATCGAAATCGAAGTGAATCCGCTGCGCGTGTATCCGCTGGGGAATGCGGGGGCGCAGGTCCTTGGCTATGTCGGCGAAGCGGGGCCGGATGACAGAGACGCGGAAGGAAATCCGTACACGACCACGACACTGATCGGTCGTGCGGGCCTTGAGAGCCGCTATAACAATTATCTCGAAGGCAAGAATGGCACAAAGACGGTCGAAGTCAATGCATCGGGGCAGCCTGTCCGCTATGTGGGCGGCACGCCGTCTGTCACAGGGAACAGTGTGCGTCTGACGCTGGATGCGAATCTGCAGAAAGCGGCAGAGGACGCGATGGAAGCACAGGTGAAGACGCTCGTCCATGGCGGTGTCATGCCGACGGGGGCTTCCGCGGTGGCTGTCGATCCGAATAGCGGAGCGATCCTCGCAATGGCTAGCTGGCCGAGCTATGATCCGAACCGCTTCAGCAAGGGGATCTCTTCGAAAGACTGGAATGAGATCGTCAATAATAAGAATCATCCGATGCAGAACCGCACGATCCAGTCGATGTATCCGCCCGGATCGCTCTTCAAAGTCATCACGGGTGCGGCAGCACTCGAAGCGAAGGTGACGACACCGGAGGAACGCATTTTTGATAACGGCAAGCACTGGCTCGTCGATAAGAGAAACTCTGAGGGCGAAGCTTTCGGATGGATCAATTTCTATGAAGCGATCGAAAAGTCGGACAATGTCTATTTCTATGAAATGGGACGCCGTGCAGGCATCGACCGCATCTCCCGTATGGCGGAGGAATTCGGCCTTGGGAAAACGACAGGCATCGACCTTGCCGGTGAATCGGACGGCAATATCGCAAGCGAAGCCTACAAGATGAAAGTTTTCAAGCAGGACTGGTACCTCGGGGAGACGATGGATGCCGCGATCGGGCAGAGCTTCACGCTGACGACGCCGCTGCAAATGGCGATGGTATACTCGGCGATCGCCAATGGCGGCTTCCGCTACCAGCCATACCTTGTGAACCGCATCGATCAGCTGGATGGGACACCGCTCAAGATCTTCTCACCGGAGAAGGTGGGGACGCTTCCGGTATCTAAGGATACGCTTGATGCGATCCACAAAGGACTTCGGATGGTCATGAGCAAGGATGGGACAGGCGGACAGATTTTCGAACATTATCCGATCTCGATCGCCGGTAAGTCTGGTACGGCGGAAACGAATGGTCTCGATAACGGCTGGTTCGTGGCATATGCGCCTTTCGACAAGCCGGAGGTCGTGATCCTGTGCATGTTCGAGCACAGCGGCTTCGGCTCGGAGTCCGCGGCACCGGTCGTCAAGAAGATGATGGATGCCTATTTCCATATCGGAGATTATTCGCCGGCAAAGCTGAAGGCAGCGGATGAGGCAAAGGCAGGAGGCAAAAAGAATGGCTGAGATCGTATCCTTTGCTTCCGGTAAGGGCGGCGTGGGGAAGACGCTCCTCACCGCTGCTCTGGGGATCTTCCTCTCTCGGAAGGGGAAGAAGGTACTCCTCATCGATGGGGATATGGGCATGAGAAATATGGATCTCGTGCTGGGGCTGGAAAATGAGTGCTTCTATCATGTGATGGATCTGGCGGAAGGCCGCTGCTTTGCGAAGGATGTCATCCTGGAAGTGAATGACCATTTGGATTTCCTGCCGGCGGCGCAGAATGATACATGGGAGACCGTCTTTCCTGCGGCGATGGATACCGTGCTCGAAGACGTGGAGGATAAGTATGACTACATCCTTCTCGACTGTCCGGCGGGGCGAGGAGAGGGCATCCGCTTTGCGGAGCATCTCTCGGATCATATGTTTCTCGTCGTGGCGCCGTCCTGGGCCTCGAAGCGGAATGCAGAGCGTCTCATGACGGGACCGCGCAAGCGGTACATGACCTATGTGCTGAACCAGTTCTCCCTCTCGGGGGATACGCAGATCTCCTTGACGGATATGCTAGAGACACTCGATGAAGAGTCCGTCTCTGCCATCATCCCGTATACGGAGGAGGCAGACCGTCTCGCGCATCAGGGAGAGCTTTCGGATTTTTCCGAAAAAGGGGCGCTCGGAGAAGCACTCGCTCTTTTCTGGAAATCGTACAAAGAAGAGAAACAGATTCCGCTTCCGCGCTGGAAGAAGCTGCTTCGGAGAGCAGAGGCGGAGAATGCGCGGGAGAAGGCACCTGTGAAGACGGCGCCGGCCGGCCTTTCGTGGCACTCAGGCAGCCGCTCGTATAAATGGCAGAGGAGGAGATAGCAGAATGAATCTCATTCGATATTGGCGGCGCATCGACAGCACGCTGCTGATGGCTGTCTTGGGCCTTGGCGTCATCTGTCTTCTGATCATTGCGAGCGCCACTCATGCGAATATGGATGGACAACCGGGGCAGTATGACTTTGTCATGAAACAGGGGATCTTCTTTGTCGGCGGTCTTATCATCGCCGGGGGCTCGCTCTATTTTGACTACAGGAAACTCTATCGCTTCGTACCCATCCTTTATGGCATCAATGCGATCCTGCTTCTGGTTGTCAAATTCGCTGGAACGAGTGCGCTCGGGGCGCAGCGCTGGATTCAGCTCGGCCCTTTCACGCTGCAGCCTTCCGAATTTGCAAAAATCATCATGATCATCTGTCTTGCAAGGCTCATGGCGCATGACAGATCCGGCTTCCAGACATGGAAGAGTCTTCTGCCTGTCGCAGGGATGATGGCACTTCCGACACTTTTGATCTTCATCCAGCCGGACCTTGGTACGAGCCTTGTCTTCGCAGCCATTACATTCGGCATGCTTTATATTTCCGGGCTCAAGATGCAGCTCGTGAAACGCGCTTTCCTTGCATTCGTCGTGGTCTTCCCGTTCATCTGGTTCTTTGTCCTGCACAGCTACCAGAAGATGCGTATCCTCGTCCTTTTCAATCCGGACGTCGATCCGTATGGCTCCGGTTACCACGTCATCCAGTCGAAGATTTCCATCGGCAGCGGCGGTTTCATCGGGCAGGGTCTTTTCGAAGGCACGCAGAGCCAGCTGAATTTCCTCCCGGAAAATCATACTGACTTCATCTTCTCCGTCATTGGGGAAGAGCTGGGCTTCGTCGGAGCCATTTTCGTTCTCTTTTTATTCTTCGTTCTTTTATACAGGACACTTATGATTTCCCGCTCTTCGGGGGATGCCTTCGGCAGCCTGCTCGCCTGTGGGATCTTTTCCATGTGGCTCTTCCAGATCTTCATCAATGTCGGCATGACCCTCGGCATTATGCCTGTCACCGGCATCCCGCTGCCTTTCATGAGCTACGGCGGCTCGGCTCTCCTCATGAATCTTCTCTGCGTCGGGCTTTTGATGAATATCTATTTAAGAAGGAAGAAATTGATGTTTGATTGACTAGGGATTAGGGATTAGTGGCTAGGGATTAGGAGTCTCAAGTGATTGGAGACTGGAGACTAGTGACTGGAATGCCAGCTCATGACATCGCCATTATTTATACTTCGCGGCGCTTCTATATTTTTATGCGCCGTACCACAACCCTGAACCCTGAACCCTGAACCCTGAACCCTGAACCCTGAACCCTGAACCCT
>CAVBQN010000033.1:0-19422 GCA_963597545.1 Fusicatenibacter saccharivorans | reverse complement strand
TCTAGGGGAAGGTGCCCCGCAGGGGCGGATAGGGTGACTATGGCATGAAAGACAGTTGGGATAAGGTTTCCCGGTCACTCCTATGAGAGCTGCAAGTCCCCCGTGGCAGATTGAACGCGAAAATGAGATGATCGTTATTTCACATCGCCTTTTTATTTTGAGATCCATTCCACGCCGCTTGTACTGTTTTGTGCGCCGCAGCACTTTCACGGAAGCTTTTGCCTCTATAGAACCTGTTGAAGTTCAGTCACTATCCTTCCATTCCCTCGGGATTTCCGGGAAATGATCCACCACCATCATTGTCGCAAGGATATTGGCCATAAGGTGGTCCTCTTCATCGAACATATCCGCCTCGATGACGATCGTAGTGCGGCCATTGTGCGTGATGCGGCTCGTGACGCGGATCGTCTCTCCCGGCTTTGCTGTACGGATGAAATTCATCGTCATAGCGACCGTCACGACAGAGGCACCGACGGTGGCCGAGGTGACGCCTGTGACCGAGTCGGCGAGCGCTACCAGTACGCCCCCGTGCAGGCGTCCTCTGTGGTTGTTGTGCTTCAAAGGATCAGTCTTCAGGCTGACGGTCGCACTGCCGCAATGGATGTCCGTGATCTTTATATGGAAATAGTCACTCATGAAATGATTTTTAGAATAAATGTCTAAAATGTGTGCGCGGATCTCTTCCGCCGTCTGTAATACCGATACGTCTTCGCTCATAGCAAGCCCTCTTTCGTTTTTCTCCTATCATACAGGGAATGGGGAAGGAAATCAAATGGGTTTTGGGGCAGGGCGCAGGAGAGGATCAGCCCGTGGAACGGAGGGCTCATGATCCTGAGCAGAAGGAAAGACTGTATGTCGGGAAATGTTTACCTGAATCATGAGTACAAAGGCTAAGGATTGAATCAGAGTTTCCCTAGTCTCAGCTTTTCAAAATTTTAAACAAATTGAGAATCGGCTGGCACGGCCTGTTTCCATGGTGTACAATGGAGACGCTAATGGCAGGCGGAGTGTCGGTGGTACCTTTGCTGAATTTTGAAGTTTGAAAGCAGGGTTGAGTGACTGGTGACTTGAATACGGTTTTCGGGCATCGCCATGTATATTTGCGGCGAAGCTGCTACCGCAACCCTGAACCCCGACTCTGGTGGGTATCAGACAACCGCTATTTCTGATTTCACATTTCTTATCAAGAAGGAGATGTCTCATGCTCCGTATCGCTGTTCTCATTCCCTGCTGGAATGAAGCCCTGACCATCGAGAAGGTGGTGACAGATTTCCGCGCGGTACTCCCGGAGGCGGACATCTATGTCTATGACAACAATTCAACAGATGGTACTGCAGAGATCGCGAAGCGCGCGGGGGCGATCGTCGTGCATGAATACCGTCAGGGGAAGGGCAATGTGATCCGCTCCATGTTTCGCGACATCGAGGCAGACTGCTATGTGATGACTGATGGCGATGATACGTATCCCGCCGAAGCGGCGCGGGAGATGGCGGAGCTCGTGCTCTCGGGGAGAGCCGACATGGTGATCGGTGACAGGCTCTCGTCGACGTACTTTGAAGAGAACAAGCGCCCTTTTCATAATTCCGGCAATGTGCTCGTCCGCCGGTTCATCAATTTTTTCTGGGGCAGGGGACGAGAGGAGATCCGAGACGTCATGACGGGCTATCGGGCTTTTTCTCCCCTATTTGTGAAAACGTTTCCGATCCTGTCAGAAGGGTTTGAGATCGAGACGGAAATGACGATCCACGCACTGGATAAGAATCTGCTTCTCATGCAGGTGCCGGTATCCTATCGCGACCGTCCGGCGGGAAGTGTCAGCAAGCTCCATACCTTCCGAGATGGGGCGCGGGTGCTGAAAACGATCTTCATGCTCTACAAAGATTATCGCCCATTGCGGTTCTTCTTGGCGGCGGCACTCGTCCTCACACTCATTTCTCTCTCGCTCTTTCTTCCGGTTTTTCATGAGTATCTCGCAACGGGCCTTGTCCCCAAGATGCCGACGCTCGTGACCTCCGGCTTTTTCATGGTGGCCGCCGTGATTTCCACAGGCATCGGTCTTGTGCTGGATACCGAGGTCAAGAATGCCAGAAAGAATTTGGAGATCCAGATGAATATGATTCGGATGTTAATGAAATAGAAATATGATGGTTGTCAGGTTGATGGGTTCTAGGGAAACGCTGATTCTGCGATTGAATCAGTGTTTCCCTAGCTGCTATTTCCAAAGGAACATATTATGCCTACATTTTTAGAGTCTCTTATTTTGAAGATTTTCCCTTCCATGGATCGTTTCTGGGAAGTTTTTCGTTTCCTCGCTGTCGGGGGCGGGTGCTTCCTTTTAGAGTATGTCCTGCTTTTTACATTGACAGAGTATGGCGGTCTTCCGCCGCTGGTCTCTGCGCCGATCGCTTTTACGATTTCCCTCCTTGTGAATTACATTCTCTGCGTCTATGTGGTCTTTCATGCAGAAAATCAGAGTACGAAACAGATGGTGCTCTTTATTGTGACGTCTCTTATGGGGCTGGGGCTGAATCAGCTTGTCATGTGGTGCTGCATCGACCTTCTTGGGATATGGTATATGTTTTCAAAGGTCGTGGCTTCTGCGATCGTGATGGTCTGGAATTATTTCACAAAGCGCTTCATCCTGCACGGACATGCGTAAAGCGTCAGGCGTTACAAGGAAATCCGTATGCGTCATTTCTATCGTTAACCGTTTGTAAACTAATGAATAAAGCGAGTTGACAAACGGTTTTTCGCACTTTATAATAAGCACATCAAATATAGTTGGCAGGGATTGGGAGTGACTAGTGGCTGGTGACTGGTAGGAAAACTTTGCACCTTACACCTTCGGTTTCTTGTCTCGGCCAATTTCTAGGAGGTCATATCCATGAATACAAATCATTCGATCCGCATGCAGGTCCTGTGTGCGTTATTCGCTGCGGTGTGCGCGGTGTGCTCGCAGCTGACCATTCCGATCCAGCCAGTGCCGATCACGCTCGGGACGTTCGGAGTCCTGATGGCCGGTGGTTTTCTCGGGAAGCGCTATGGACTTCTCGCTCTTTTGATCTATCTCATTCTGGGGGCAGCCGGTGTGCCGGTCTTTTCGATGATGCGTGCGGGGATCTCTGTCCTGGCAGGGCCTTCGGGCGGATTCATCTTAGGCTTTGCGCCGATGGCTTTCGTGGTGGGACTGGTATCTGAAAAGCTGGGACATACCTTCAAGCCTATGCTCGCTGCGACATTGGCAGGTACGGCAGTCTGCTACGTGATGGGGATCGGCTGGTTCATGTTCCTCACCGGTACAGGCATGTGGTCAGCGATGGTGATGTGCATGTTCCCATTCCTGCCCGGTGATCTGGCTAAGATCATCCTCGCCTCTTTCCTGGTGGCAAAATATAGAAAGACACTGATCGAGAAAGATTAGGAATACGGGTTTGGAGCTGGATCAGCGTTTCCCGATTGTTTCATATGATGTAAAAGCTGTGATGGCCGAGGCTGTCACAGCTTTTTTCGGAGGCTGTATGGAAGAACAGATGAGAATGCTATGTTCCGTATGGGAAGACGCATGGCAGGGGATGGTGATGGCAGAGATCTTCTGGAAAGAAGGCACGCCGAAGGCATCCTGCGGGGTACATGTCAAGGAGGGACGGCTCATCCGCCTTTCGGCATGTACGGACGGCGGGGAGCTTTCTATGGCGCTCCTTCCTTTCCATGCGGGGAAATGTCCGCAGAAGGGACGGGAAGGAGAGCCATGGCGGCTGTTTACGGCTGAGGAGGTCCATCACTTCAGCGATGCCTTGGGGGATCATAATGCGATCCATCAGGGATCGCAGCCGATCGTGAGCGGTTTTCAGCTGCTCGTGTCGCTCGCTGCCATGTATCCCGGGAAAGCGATCCGGCTTCGTTTCCATTATCCTGTCAGGGCAGGGGAGATGGTATACTTGAAGAAAGAGGGAGATCAGCTTCTCGGGTATACGGATACATTGTGCTTTGCCGGAGAATGGCAGCGGAAAGGAAGCAGGGAATGAGAGATCGGGTGTATCTTCTGGGCGGGCTGCGCAGCCATATCGGTATACGATATGGCATCTTTAAGACGGTGCGACCTGAGGTGCTGGGCGGAGAAATTCTTCACAGGGTGTGGTCGAAGTATGGGAAGTCAGCACTTCCGGATCTGGTGCTTTGCGGGAATGCGGTGGGCCCTGGCGGAAATATCGGACGCCTCACGGTACTCGAGGCGGGTCTTCCGGAAGAGGTCCCCGCTATGACGCTGGATCTCCAGTGCGCCTCTGCTTTGGCGGCGATCGACCTCTCTGCCGCAAAGATCGCTTCCGGGATGGCGGACTTCATCCTTGCGGGCGGCACCGAGAGTGCTTCGCTCGCACCGCGCCGCATCTATCAGGAATGGGATGAACGAAGCCGAAAGAGAGAGCCTGAATTCACGGCGGCGCAGTTCCGGCCGGGGGAATTTAGTGATGATGCGATGCTTCTGGGTGCGGAGCGCGCGGCGAAGAAAGCAGGGATTTCCAAAGAAGAAGCGGATGAGGCAGCCCTTCTTAGCCACAAGCGGGCGAGCCGCGTAGAGAAGGAAGGCTGCCTCGCGCCGTATATCGTGCCTCTCTTTGGCAGTACAAGGGATGAGGCCATCCGTCCAAGGATGAGCGAACGACTGCTGGCAAGAGCGCCGCATGTGACGAATGTGCCGGATGGGATACTCACGGCGGCGAATGCCTGCACGATGAATGATGGGGCGGCTTTTGTGGCACTCGCTTCCGATGACTGGGTGAAGGCGCACGGCGCGCATCCGATGGCGGAGATCAAGGCGGTGCGCGCGTCCGGCGGCGATGCGGCTTGCTCGCCTCTCATGGCAGATCAGGCGGTCTCTCAGTTGTTATCTCAAGAGGGGCTTTCCTATGAAGATATTGATGCCTTCGAGTACAATGAAGCCTTCGCCGTCATCAGTGCCGATTTCATGGGGCGTCATCCGTCCGTGAAGGATCGGCTGAACTGTTTCGGCGGTGCTTTGGCTTACGGACATCCCTATGGGGCATCCGGGGCGGAGATCATGATCCATCTGATGGCGATCCTCAAGCAGAAAAACGGGCGCTATGGTGTCGCCGCGATCCCGGCTGCGGGCGGCGTCGCTGAAGCGATACTGATAGAGAATAAGATGGGAAGAGACGCATAATGGTTTCAGGGGTCGTGCCGTCCCTTGACTACGTTTGAAAGCCTCGCGCTCTCTAGTTAGGAGTTAGGAGTGGTGGTGCGGCGCATAAAAATATAGAAGCGCCGCAGAATTTTGATAGCGCTTCGCGCCGTCGTTATCTCGAGCGTAGCCGAGAGATCTTCCTTGCAGAACTGTCAGTATACCAATTGCGCTATTTCAATCACCGCTTGTTTCTAATCCTTAGTCCCTAATCCCTAGCCACACATCCCTCATACCTGCTTTCAAATTTCAGAAATCCCAATGTATCAGATTTCATATCATGAACAGGAAGAAAAGACTATGCATTTATATGAGGATTTAAAACACTGGGCTGAGAAGTCCCCTCGGAAGATCTTTCTCTTATGGAGGGGAGAGGCACTGTCATATAGTGAGGCGTACTCGCGTGTCTGTACGATCGCAGCGTCTCTATCTCCGTGGCAGGGAGAGGTGCTGGGACTGCGCCTTTCAGATCCTCCCTCGCAGGTGCTCTATTTCCTTGGCGCGATGATGGCGGGGGCTGTGCCGGTGCTGCTTCACGAATACCTGAAGGAGGAGGACATCGCCGCGCTTCTCAGGGAGCGTCCGATCGGAGGCCTTCTTTCTGATACCTGCTTTGACGGGCTGAAGATGCAGCCGTCGGGAGAGCTCTGGCAACTGACCGGCAAAGAGACGGGGGCCGACGCCGACTTTGGCGTACTGACCTCGGGGACGAGCGGCCTTGCCAAGGTATTCTTCCGAAAAGAGGCGAGCTGGCGGGATTTTTTTCCTGTGCAGAACGATATTTTCCACATCGATAGGCATGCGGTGCTTTATCTGTCCGGTTCGATGGCTTTCACAGGAAATCTGAATATGCTGATGGCCTTCCTTTATGCAGGAGGGACGATCGCGGGGACGGAGGCTGTACAGCCAAAGACATGGATGAAAGACATCGCAGAGACGCAGGCGACGCATGTCTATATGATCCCCTCGAAGCTCTCCACCCTTTGCCGCGTCAGAGGAGAAGCCTCGTCAGTCACGCATATTCTGACAGGCTCGCAGCTCATGACGAAGCGGATCCTGGATGCGCTTACCCGGCATTTCCCGAGGAGCCGTACCATCCTTTACTATGGTGCGTCCGAGCTAAGCTATGTGAGCTATATCGAAGGGAAGGATATCCTGACCCATCCGAGTGCAGTGGGGCGGCCGTTTCCGGGGATCTCGATCATCATCAGGGACGAAGAGATCTACGTCGATACGCCGTTTGCTGTCGAAGGGGCAGAAAGACCTCTTACCTGTCATGATATGGGCCGCGTCGATGAAGAGGGGATGCTCTACTTCCTCGGCCGCAGAGAGGATCAGTATCACATCAAGGGAAATCATGTGAGCAGGCAGAAGGTGCTCTCCCATCTTCTGATGCTGCCCGGCGTCGAGGAGGCTGAGGTCATCGGAGAGAAGCAGGCGAATGGGGATGACCGCCTGATCGCCTTTCTGTCCGGTCAGGTGCTTGCGCCGGATGCTCGACTTATGAGCCTTCTTGCGGGATAACTTCGTGCTTGGGAGATCCCGCACCGTATCCTTCGCGTGGCATCTATCCCGAAAACATCTACAGGGAAGACGGATCGGAAACGGCTTCTTGCGATGGCGGAAGCAGTTTCTTTGGGATGAGGAAAGTAATAGCGGAACATGTCTCTGCTATTACTTTTTTTCATGAGAAAGTCATTATTGATACCGTTTGCATATACCGACGTTCTTTCATTGACGAAACGGCGGGGAGGATAGAGAATAGAATAAAGAATGGTCTCGCTCGCCGAGACTAGGCAGGCGGAAAGCGCCATATAGCCAAGGAGATATACTATGCAGACGACCCGCTTTGGCCGCGACGGAGAAACGGCGGCAGAAAAATATCTGGAAGGGAAGGGTTACCATTTCCTTACGCGTAATTTCAAGCGTACCCATGGAGAGATCGACCTCATCATGGAAGATGGAGAGACGCTGGTCTTCATCGAGGTCAAGAGCCGCACAAACCGCCGCTATGGAGAACCGAAGGAAGCGGTGACGCCCTTCAAGCAGCAGCACATCCGCTATACAGCGAAAGCCTTCGCGTGCAGCCGCCATATAGAAGGCCGACGCATTCGTTTCGACGTCGTCGAAGTCATGCAGATGGCGGATGGGACTGTGAAGTTTCATCATATCAGGAATGCGTTTTGAAAGCAGGGATGAGTGGCTGGGGAGCATGGGCGAGTGACTCGTATTGCTTTTCCTAAATAACTGGCATAACTTCTAAGTCAAGTGAGGAGTGAGGAATTAGGAGTGAAGGTACGGCGCATAAAATGAGGAAGCGCCGCATAGTTTTATATAAATTTTGCTAACATACGACGCTTTTCTCCGCTCAGGATGACGAAATACGCCGCACCACCATTTCGCATTTCTCATTTCTAATTTCTCATGCAAGCGAGGCTTTCAAATGTAATCAAAGGGCACCATGCCGGGAGCTAACCCTGAACCCTGAACCTTGAACCCTGAATCCTACATCATTTCCCTTCTCAAAGGAGGATATCCTATGTATGCACAAGTATTGGGCTCGACCACGTTCGGTCTGAATGGTCATGTGATCGGCGTCGAAGTCGACATCAATAAGAATTTTCCCTCCTTTGACATCGTGGGACTTCCGACAACGGCGGTCAAAGAGTCGAAGGAGCGTGTACACTCTGCCATCCGAAACTCCGGCTATCACTTTCCTGTCGACAAAGTGACGGTGAATCTGGCTCCGGCAGACCTCAAAAAAGATGGCTCCGGACTGGATCTTCCCATCGCTGTCGGCCTTCTGGCTGCGAGCGGCGATGTCGCAAAAGAAGCGCTCGAAGGGATCATGTTCATCGGAGAGCTCTCGCTCAAGGGCGAGATCCGCCCAGTCCCTGGCATTCTCTCCATGGTGCTTGCCGGACGGGAAGCGGGGATTTCCAAATTTGTCATGGCCGAAGACGTGACCGGTGAAGCACTTCTCTGTGAGAATATCACAGTCTATGGGCCGAAGACATTCCGGGATCTGGTGGAATTTCTCTGCGGCCGCCAGGAGATGGCACCGGCAGAACGCCACGAGACGCGCCGCGAAGTGATGAGTGATGTAGACTATGCAGAGGTGCAGGGACAGATCCTTGCCAAGAAGGCGATGGAGATCGCAGCTGCCGGAGCGCACAATGTACTGATGACCGGGCCGCCGGGCTCTGGGAAAACCATGCTGGCCCGCCGCATCACGACCATCCTTCCTCCGATGACGCGGGAAGAAGCGCTCGAAGTGACGAAGATCTACAGCGTCGCCGGCCTCTATAAAGCGGAAGATATCATGCGGGAGCGCCCGTTTCGAAGTCCGCATCATACGATCTCCATGGCGGGGCTCATCGGCGGCGGCAGTATCCCCAGACCGGGGGAAGTGACCTTGGCCCACCGCGGCGTACTTTTCCTGGACGAGCTGCCGGAATTTCCAAGAACGGTGCTGGAAGTCCTGCGCCAGCCTCTGGAAGACAGAGAAGTACATATTTCCCGTGTGAATGCAGCCTTCACCTATCCGGCGGATTTTATCTTGATAGCGGCGATGAATCCCTGCCCCTGCGGATACCTGGGAGATCCGCAGCGGGAATGTACCTGCACAGATGGAGAGATCCGCCGTTACGGGCAGAAGATTTCCGGGCCGCTTCTCGACCGCATCGACCTGCATGTCTCTGTGATGCGCCCGAAATACAGTGAGCTCACCGCGACCATTCAGGGCGAGCCTTCCTGTGATATTGCAAAGCGCGTCGCTGAGGCACGGGCTGTGCAGGCGGAGCGTCTCTCACGCTGGCATATGCAGAGCAATGCACAGATGGGGCATCGCCAGCTGAAGGAGACTTGTCAGCTCGACGCGGAGGGGACAGAAATGCTGCGTGTCGTCTTCGAAAAGCTGCACCTTTCGGCCAGAAGCTATGACCGCATCATTAAAGTCGCACGGACGATCGCTGACCTCGCGGGTTCCGACCAGATCCGCCCCGAGCATGTCGCCGAAGCGATCAGTTTCAGAAATATGATCAATGGAAAATGACCGGGGACGAAACGGAGCTTTGCCATATCTCTTTTTACCAATTCTGACCCTGGATCTCTGATCTGCTTATATATAAGGAGCATCCCATGGATATCTATGCTGCTGCCCTTCCGGGCTGTCCGCGGCTGGGCGCGAAGCACATGCGGGCTTTGATGGACTATTTTGAGACGGCGGAAGATGTATGGAAAGCATCGGCGGAGTCTATTGAAAAGTCACACATCTTGACAGGAAAGACACTGGCTGCCTTTCTGGCTTACCGAAATGAGACAAGCCTTGAGCAGATCGAAGAGAAGCTCTACCGGCTTGATATTCGCTGCTCTACCTTTGAGGACAGTGACTATCCGCCGCTTTTGTCTGCGACGGCAAATCCGCCGGCAGTTCTGTTTTATCGCGGGGCGCTGCCCTGCTTTGAACGGACAATCGCTATCGTCGGATCGCGAAAAGCGACGGCATATGGGATCGAGACGGCACATGAACTTGCCAGAGGGCTCTCCGCTCACGGTATCACGGTCGTTTCCGGCGGAGCACGAGGGATCGATAGTGCATCGCATACGGGTGCGATGGAGGGCGGATCACCGACCGTGGTTGTGCTGGCGTGCGGTCTGGACCGCGTATATCCACCGGAGAACCGCCATCTGTTCCATCAGGTGGTAGAGAGCGGCGGGACATTGGTCTCCGAGTACCCGCCCGGTACGCCGCCGCTTGGCCGCCAGTTTCCTGCGAGAAACCGCATCATCGCAGGGATGAGCCGCGGGATACTCGTCGCAGAGGCGGCTGAACGGAGCGGCTCGCTCATTACGTCTGACTTTGCCTTGGAGGAAGGGCGCGATGTATTTTCTGTCCCGGGGAGCATCTGGCTGCCTTCCTGCAAGGGGACGAATCAGCTCATCCGAAACGGTGCTATCTGCTGTACATCGGCAGATGACATCCTATCGGAGTATGGATGGAAGGAAGAAGAGAATAAAAAATCTGAAAAAGGTTTCCTTGAGCAGTTGACATTGGAGGAAGAATTGGTGTATCGTTTCTGCTGTACAGAAAACGAAGTGACGTCAGAGGAGATCCTGCAGCAGTCCGGCCTGTCTGTGGTAAAACTGACCATGCTGCTGCTCCAGCTTCAGCTGAAAGGATACATCAGAGAGGTCGGCTCGGGGCGATACATCGTGACGAGGAAAGACTAAGGGAACGTGGATTCTTCGATGTGATCGGTGCTTTTCTAAGAAAAGTCAGGAGAGAGTCTCTTCCCATCTGCGTTTATTCCATACAACAAACCATTTCAGGAGGAATGAAGTGCCTATTACCAGAACGATAACGATCGAAAAGAAAAAGACCCGCCGCACACGGCAGGTCGCATTTAAAAGAAAGTCGAATCCCAAGGGCAAGCACCTGGTCGTGGTGGAATCCCCGGCCAAGGCGAAGACCATCGAGCGCATCTTAGGCCCGGACTACAAAGTCATGGCGTCCATGGGACACCTGCGTGATCTCCCCAAGCGTACCATGGGGGTCGATATAGAGAATGGCTTTGCACCGGAGTATGTCAACTCGACGGATCGGGCGAATGTCATCAAGGATCTGCAGAAAGCGGCGAACCAGTGCTGCGATATCCTTCTGGCAACGGACCCTGATCGCGAAGGCGAAGCGATCTCCTGGCATTTGTCGAAGCTTCTGGATGTGAATCCGGAAGACAAGGTGCGTATTGCTTTCCATGAGATCACGCCGCCGGCGATCCGTGAAGCGATCCAAGATCCGGAGCCGATCGATCTTGACCGTGTCGATGCCCAGCAGGCGCGCCGTGTCCTCGACCGTCTGGTGGGCTACAAGCTCTCGCCATGGCTGTGGCGGCAGGTCTACCGTGGTCTTTCCGCAGGCCGCGTGCAGTCGGTCGCGACCCGCCTTATCTGCGAAAGAGAAGAGGAGATCCGTGCTTTTGTCCCTGTCGAATACTGGTCGATCGAAGCCATGTACAAGACGGAAAAAAAGGAGTCCTTCAAAGCGAAGCTGACCCAGATCGACGGGAAGGATGCGGAACTCCACAATGGGGAAGAGACGGATACCGCGGTCAAAGGGATCGAGGGGAAAGAGGCTGAAGTCACCGCTGTCACGAAGTCCAGAAAGCAGCGCAAGACAAAGCCGCCCTACACCACCTCCACCATGCAGCAGGATGCCGTTAATAAGCTGAATTTCAGCTCGAAGAAAACGATGATGCTCGCGCAGAACCTGTATGAAGGCGTAGAGATCCCAGGACATGGCCACGTGGGGCTCATCACGTACATGCGTACCGACTCTACCCGTATTTCTGATGAAATGATCAAGCAGGTGCGTCCGTATATTTCCGAGACCTATGGGGAAGACTACCTGCCGGCGAAGCCGAACGTTTTCAGCAAGTCGAAAGAAGCACAGGATGCCCATGAAGCCATCCGCCCGACCAGCCTTTCCTTCCCGCCGTCTGCGCTCTCGGGCATCCTTTCCCGCGACCAGCTCCGTCTCTATACCCTGATCTGGAATCGTTTCATCGCTTCCCAGATGGCACCGCAGATCCAGCAGAGCACAAGTGCGACGCTCCAGTGCGGCATCTACACCTTGAAGGCGACGGGCGTCCATGTCCTCTTCGACGGCTTTACCATCATGCAGCCGTCGAAAAAGAAAGACAGCGAGGAAAGTGATTTTCTGCCTCCGCTCAAAAAAGGCGATATCGTCAAAAACACCAAGGTCAATGGCGAGCAGCATTTCACTGCGCCGCCGCCAAGATATACAGAAGCGAGCCTCATCAAGACACTCGAAGAAAAAGGCATCGGCCGTCCGTCCACCTATGCGCCGATCCTGGATACCATCCAGAAGAGACGCTATGTGACGAAGGAAAATAAACAATTCGTTCCGACAGAAGTTGGATTCAAAGTGACGGAGCTTTTGAAGAAATATTTCGAAGGCATCATCAATGTCGACTTCACGGCGAATCTGGAAAACTGGCTCGATAAGATCGCGGAAGGTAAAGCTACCTACAAAAAGGTCATGACAGACTTCTACAAAGTCTTTGCGGCCGAGCTTCAGTCAGCGAATGTAGAAGCAGAAAAGGATAAAAAGGAGAATCAGGAGGTCTCTGATGTCACCTGTGAGAAATGCGGTGCAAAGATGATCGTGAAAATGGGCCGCTATGGGAAATATCTTGCCTGCCCGAATTATCCGAACTGCAAGAACATCAAGCCGTACAGCCTTGCCGAAGGGCCGGAAGAGGTGTCGGATGTGAAATGCGATGCCTGCGGTACGCTCATGGTCTACCGCACAGGACCCTATGGACGTTATCTGAAATGTCCGTCCTGCGGCGCGAATAAAGCCATCGTGATCGACACGGGCATCGTTTGTCCGAAGTGCCATGAAGGGCATATGGTGCAGCGCAGAAGCCATCGCGGCCGCATTTTCTACGGATGCAGCCGCTACCCGAAGTGTGATATGGCGCTCTGGAATGAGCCGATCAACCAGTTCTGTGAGACTTGCGGTGCCATCATGACGAAGAAAACCTATAAAACGGGCAAGGAGGTCATTTCCTGCTCGAATCCTGACTGTCCGACTCATCCGAAGCGGAAAACAAGAGCAAAGAAAGAGGAGAAGTGACTAGGGATTAGGAGCCGCAAGTGACTAGTGATTGGTGACTGGGAGATACCAGACTCTCTCGTATCGTCATTTCGAGCGAAGCGAGAAATCTTTCTTGCAGACCGATAAACGATGCATGTGTGAAAGCAGGGATGAGTGACTAGTGACTAGAAATTAATAGCTAGGGATTAGGTTTGCGATACGAGAACCCCGATAGTTTCAAATCTCCGCGGCGCTGCTGATTTTTATGCGCCGCACCACGATTTCTCATTTCTAATTTCTCATCCAAACAGAGCTTTCAATCGCAATCAAGGGGCGGCACGCCCCACAGGCTAACCCTGAACCCTATAACCTTACAAAGGAGACATATATGACAGACCATATCACCGTAGTCGGTGCGGGCCTTGCCGGAAGTGAAGCGGCTTGGCAGCTCGCGGAGATGGGCATCCCGGTGACACTCATCGAGATGCGTCCCACCAAGCAGACACCGGCGCACCACACATCCTATTTTGCAGAGCTTGTCTGCAGCAATTCCCTTCGGGCAGCGGCGATGACGAATGCCGTCGGCCTCCTGAAGGAAGAAATGAGACGCCTCCACTCCCTTATCATGGATGCCGCGGACACACACAGCGTCCCTGCGGGCGGGGCTCTTGCGGTCGACCGCATGGGCTATGCGAAAGCCGTGACGGAGAAGGTGAAGGAACACCCGCTGATCTCCGTCGTGGAAGAAGAGGTGACGGAGCTTCCGAAGGACGGTATCACCATCATCGCGACGGGGCCGCTGACAGAAGGCGCTCTGGCGGAGTCCATCGAAGCCTTCTGCGGTGGGGAAGGCTTTCATTTTTATGATGCGGCGGCACCCATCGTGACGAAGGAGTCGCTCGATATGGACGTCGTGTACCGCATGTCCCGCTACAACAAGGGCGAAGCGGCGTACCTGAACTGCCCGATGAATGAGCAAGAGTACAAGGCCTTTCGTGAAGCGCTCTGCGAAGCGGAGATGGCACCGGTACATGGCTTTGAAAATAAAAAGGTCTTCGAAGGTTGCATGCCGATCGAAGTCATGGCAGCACGCGGGGAAGACACGATGCGCTTCGGCCCGATGAAGCCGGTGGGACTGCCGGATCCGCGCACAGGGAAGGATCCCTATGCGGTGGTTCAGCTCCGCCAGGATAATGAGGAAGACAGCATGTACAATATCGTCGGCTTCCAGACGCATCTCAAGTGGGGGGAGCAGAAGCGTGTCTTTGGTATGATCCCCGGTCTTTCTCATGCGGAATTCATCCGTTATGGTGTGATGCATAGAAATACGTACATTGATTCGCCTGATCTTCTGGATGCTACGATGGAGAGCCGAAAGCAGAGAGGCCTTTTCTTTGCCGGCCAGATGACAGGCGTCGAAGGATATGTCGAGTCTGCTGCATCCGGTATCGTGGCAGCGTATGCGGCGGCGGCCCGTTTCCATGGAAGGGAGCCGAAGGCATTTCCGAGAGAAACGGCGATCGGTGCGCTCTGTCACTATATTTCCCATTTTGAGGGAAAGAATTTCCAGCCGATGAATGTGAATTTCGGTCTCATCCCGCCGCTTGAAAAGAGAGTGCCGAAAAAGGAAAAGAACCAGAAGCTCGCAGAGCGCGCGCTCGCGGCACTGGATGATTTTCTTGCCCGATAGTTTTTGAGATCCCGCTTTTTACAGGCGGGATTTTTATGTTATGTAAGGAAGGGCAGCACTCTATGATTACGTTTGAAAGTCTTCCCCGAATGAGGAATGAAGGTGGCGGCGCTTTGCGCCGATTTTGTGAATGGCGATGCCCGAAAGAGGCATTTCAGTCCCTAGCTACTAATCCCTAGCTACCAGTCACTAGTCTCTAGTCACTAGCCACTCATCCCTGCTTTCGATCTTTAAGTTTTCATGGCAAATGATTTGACATTTCTTTCGTTTATCGCTACAATAATCCTATACATTTGAGCGATGAGGAAGACAGAGTCTTTGTGACATCCTATAGAGAGCCTGCGGCAGGTGGGAAGCGGGCGGATGGGGGAGACTTATTTCACTTCTGAGCTTCCGGCTGAACGGAGTAGGTCGGACGCAGGAGCTGCGTTATGGCTTTCGAGTACAAATTAGGGTGGTACCGCGGATATGACTTCGCCCCTTTCGGGGCGTGGTCTTTTTTTATTTTATTTTCCCGTACTCGCAGCCGGATAGACCCGGCATATCATAGAGGAGGTAAAGTCAATGGAAAGTAAGTTGGACGCATTGAAAGCCAACATGGAAAAAGACCTGAACGAACTGAAGGTGCAGGCGGAGGAGAAGGTCCATGCGGCAGGCGATGAGAAGGCGCTGCAGGATGCCAAAGTTTTCTTCTTGGGAAAGAAGGGCAAGCTGACGGCGATCCTCCGCTCCATGAAGGACCTCTCTGCGGCAGAACGTCCGGTCATCGGGGCTTTGGCAAATACGGTCCGCACGGATGTAGAGGCGGTCATCGCAGCGAAAGCGGCTGAGCTCAAGGCGAAGCGCCTTGAGGAGCGCATCCAGAGTGAGACGGTCGATATCACGCTGCCGGCTCGTCACCAGAAGGAAGGGCATATCCATCCGCTGGATAAGGCGCTTCGTGAGATCATGAAGTCTTTCATGCGCATGGGCTACTCGGTCGAAGAAGGACCGGAGATCGAGCAGGACTACTACAACTTCGAATGTCTGAACCTGCCTAAGGATCATCCGGCCCGTGATATGCAGGACTCTTTCTACATCACGCCGGAGATCCTGCTGCGTACGCACACTTCCCCTGTCCAGGCGAGAACGCTTCGCAAGCATGAGCCCAATTCCCCGATCCGTATGATCGCACCGGGCAAAGTCTTCCGCTGGGATAATGATGCGACCCATTCCCCTGTCTTCCATCAGGTCGAAGGGCTCGTCGTCGATAAGGGCATCAAATTCGCTGATCTGAAAGGGACACTGGAAATCTTCCTGAAAGATCTTTTCGGCTCTGATACGAAGATCCGTTTCCGCGCAAGCTATTTCCCATTCACGGAACCTTCTGCGGAAGTCGACATTTCCTTCGCAGCCCGCACGCATGATGAAGGCGGTGATCCGGACTGGCTGGAGATCCTTGGCTGCGGCATGGTTCATCCGATGGTGCTGAAGCTCAATGGATATGATCCGCAAAAGGTCAGTGGCTTCGCTTTCGGCATGGGTATCGAACGTATCGCCATGCTTCTTTACGGGATCGACGATCTCAGAAATTTCTATGAAAATGATGTCAGATTCCTGAAACAGTTCTAATCAGAGGGGGATTACATAGATGAACGTATCTTTAAAATGGCTTGGCACTTTGGTCGATATCAAGGGCCTTGATCCGGAAGAAATGGCGGAAACGCTGACTGTCGACGGCATTCCGGTCGAGCATGTGATTTATCCGGGAAAAGGCATCCAGGGTGTCGTGACCGGCAAGATTCTTTCCATTGAAAAACATCCGGATGCTGATCATCTGGTCGTTTGCCAGCTGGACTGCGCCAAGGGCGCACCGATCCAGATCGTGACAGGCGCGTCCAATGTCGAAGTCGGGCAGATCGTCCCGGTCGCACTTGATGGAGCGCATGTACCGGCTAAACACGATGCGAAGGCTCCGGGGGGACTTGCTCGCGGCGATACGAAGATCAAGGCGGGGAAACTCCGCGGTGTCGTGTCGAATGGCATGATGTGTTCTCTGGGAGAGCTCGGACTTGATGATAATCTCTTCCCTGCACTCAATAAAGAAGGTATCCTGATCCTTCCGGCGGATACCCCGATCGGCGTTGATTTCCACACCCTTTTTGATCTGGATGATGTGATTTATGAAATGGAACTCACTGCGAACCGTGCTGACTGCTTCAGCATGATCGGTATGGCGCTGGAAGTCGGTGCGATCTTCAAGAGAAAAGTGAACCTGCCGGAGATCTCCGTCAAAGAGACCGGTGAAGCCATCGAGGACCGTGCGGAAGTCCATATCGCAGAGCCTGCCTTCTGCAAACGCTTCTGCGGACGTCTCCTTGAGAACGTGACCATCGGCCGTTCTCCGGAATGGATCGAAAACCGTCTGCGCAGCAATGGGATCCGTCCGATCAATAATGTCGTCGATGCAGCGAACTATGTCATGCTGGAAATCGGTCAGCCGCTTCATACCTATGACTATGACAAGGTGGCCGGCCATTCTCTGACCTGCCGCTTTGCCAAAGAAGGCGAGAACATCAAGACACTGGATGGGCAGGAGAGAGCGCTGAATGTGGCTGACCTTGTCATTGCAGACGGCAGCGATACAGCTGCCTGCATCGCAGGCGTCATGGGCGGCTTTGACTCCGAAGTCACGGAGAAAACCAAGTCTGTCCTTTTGGAAGCTGCCGTATTCGACAGTGCTTCCATCAGAAGAACGTCCCGCCGTCTGGGCCTGCGCTCCGAAGCGTCCGGCCGCTACGAAAAGGGCATCAATCCGGCAAGAAGTGAAATGGCGATCAACCGCATCTGCCAGCTCCTGGTGGAACAGGGGGCTGCCAGTGCTGCACCGGGCATGCTTGATGAATATCCTGTCAAGGCAGAGCCGCAGGTCATCGAAACGTCCGTGAAGGCCATCAATGACTACATCGGTATCCATATGCCAAAAGAGGAAATGCTTGATATCCTGACCCACCTGTATTTCCAGGTCGAAGAACAGGATGGCGCGCTCAAAGTCACTGTCCCGGAATTTCGTCTGGATCTGGAAGGCATGCCAGACCTTGCCGAAGAAGTGGCCCGCGTATACGGCTACTCGAATATTCCGATCACCACCCCATGGAGCGCCATTGCCAAGGGCGCTATGTCCAAGGAGCAGGATGCACTCTTCCGTATGGCAGATGCTCTCATTGCCAATGGTCTTTCGCAGGTCGAAAACTACAGCTTCATGGATAAAAACGATCTCAAGAAGCTGAATTTCCCGGAAGGGGATGCGGTTTACGAAGCCATTCCGATCCTGAACCCGATTTCCGAAGAATACCCGGATATGCGTACCAGCCTTTTCCCGGGCCTCATGCATACGCTTTCTTACAACCTGTCTCAGAAAAACGATCAGGTCGCCATCTTCGAATATGGCCATGTGTATCATCCGAAAGCCCTGCCGCTGACCGAGCTCCCGAATGAATACGACCTCGTTTCCGGACTTCTCTGCGGGTGCCCGGAAGAAGCCGGCTACCCGAACAGCACGAGGACCTACGACTTCTTTGATGTGAAAGCCATCATGGAAAATCTGCTCTCTGCTATCGGTGTCCGCGGCTATGATATTAAGCGCTCTGACTATCCGGTATTCCATCCGGGGATTTCCGCCGACTTTGTCAAAGATGGGAAGATCATTGCTTCCTTCGGCGAACTGCATCCGGCGGTCCTTGACCAGTGGGGCATCAAGAAGGATGTCTATGGCTTCCTGATCCATGTACCGGAGCTCCTTCCCTATATCGATGCCACCATCGACTACAAGAAGATTCCGAAGTTCCCGGCTTCCGAACGAGACCTCTCTATGCTTGTTCCTGCGAAATACACAAACAAAGAAGTCGAAGCCATCATTGAGAAGGCAGCAGGCAGACATCTGGAAACGCTCCGTCTCTTCGATCTCTATCAGGGCGAGCAGGTGCAGGAAGGCTATAAGAGTATGGCCTACAACCTGTACTTCCGCGCGGATGACCGCACACTGACCGATAAGGAAGTCGATCAGTGGATCGAAAAAATCGTCAAGAAGCTTGGCGAAGCGGATATCACCCTGCGCGCGTGATAGAAAGCAGTGCAATCAAAAAGCTGAACCCGTGGGTTCAGCTTTTTTGTTGTTTTTTAACTAGGAATCAGGGATGAGAGGGCGTGCTAACGGGTAGTAAAAAGGCGCTCGATTTCATGGGAAATGCCTTCTCGTGAAATCGAGCTTCCGAATCAGCGCTCCCCTGATCCCTCATGGTCTTACTCCGGTCCCAGCGTGTCTCTTTTCTCGTTTCTATGCACCATGAAATTGGCGACCTTCTTACCGGCCTGGGTCATGTGATGTCCTGTGTTTTTGAATTTGTGCATCGCTGTCGAGCGGGAGCGGATATTCGGTTTCATGTCTGGATCAATATTCCCTCTCTTGACGGAGGTGGCACGGATCTTCTCCGGCTCCAAAGCACTGCGAAGGACGGCCATCGCACGGGCGGGGAGGATGTCGCAGTCAAAGCTGTAGATGTCTACAGCGGCATAGCCGAGCTGCGGATAAGCGTGGATGCAAACATGGGCTTTCTTTCCATAAGCAGCGAGTGTGATCTCTTCCTCATCCTCATGGAAGAAGGTATCTTCGACTTCGATACCTAGATTCTTGGCCGCCTGATTCATGACAGAGATCAGCTCCTTGGAAGAAGTGATCTCTTCCTGCACACAGCCATAGCAGTCGACCAGCAGATGTTTTCCGATAAAATTATCCATAGTATTCACCTTTTGTGAGGGATTGATAGATGCAGAGACGGATCCGCATCTAGGGAAACGCTGATTCAATCGCAGAGCCGGATTTCATATGGATTTTTATACATAGCTTCGTCATCATCTTCCTTAAATAGCTCG